>DASZPA010000400.1:0-4212 GCA_035550555.1 Fimbriimonas sp. | reverse complement strand
CCTTGACGACGCATATTCCTTGCGCCAACGAACCACCAAATCCCGACGCGTCTCTAGACTCAACACCGACCTCCATTTGGGTCAGGTTTTTAAATGAGGCAGCCACCCTCCTACGGTCAGGTTTTTAGTGAGGCAGAGCGTCGCATCTAGTTCCCGAGGCCGTTAACTGTATAATGGTCCCGGCTTGAAGGCAGCCGCCGGGTCCGCGGGAAGGGTTTAACCCATCTTCTTTTCGATATCGCACGACCGCACGCCCTTCGTGCCAGCCTGTTTGCGGACCCCAGGCGAGACGCATGGAGGAAACGTGAATAAAAGACTGCCTGCTCGGCCCAACCTCGAGCACCTACGCGCCCAAGCCAAGACCCTGCTCTCCAACCTGAAGCAAGGGAAGGCCCAGCCATTTCTCGAACACTTGCCGGCCGCCAAGGGCAAAACCCCCGATCAGCTCAAGGGCCTCCGCCTTGCAGACGCCCAGACCGTGGTCGCGCGGCAATGCGGGTTCGCCAGTTGGCCGAATCTCGTGCACCACGTCGAGCAGCTTCGGTCGATGGAGGGGACTTGGGAGTTCGAGAGCCTGGAAGTGGATGGATCGCCGATGCCTTTTGGAGACGCCCGGCTGCTGATCGATGGAGACAGGTTTCGGATGGAGTCGCCCGAAGCCCATTACGAGGGGATCTTCACAGTGGACGCTGAGCGCGACCCTCACTGGATCGATATCGAGTTCGTGGAAGGACCGGAAGCGGGGAACTGGTGCCACGGAATCTACGAGCTTTACGGCGACGTACTCCGGCTCTGCCTGGGGCTCGTCGGAGCGGAGCGTCCCTCTGCTTTTGAGACGAAGCCGGGCTCCGGCCATGCCCTGGAGGAGCTTCGGAGGTCCAAAAGAATTCGCCCGGAAGGCGTCGACGGCGGAACTCCTCGGCAGGCTGCGACTGCAACGCAGAGCGAGCCACAAGAGTTGGACGCGTTCGTTCCTTGCGAGTACAGGGGCGCCTGGGCTCCAACACACTTGGCCATGAACGGGAAAGAACTGGCGGCCAACCTGCTTTCGATGGGCTCGCGAATCACGACGGAAAGCGAGACTAAAGTGGTGTTCGGCGGGCAGACGATGCTTCACGCCAAGGTTCGGATCGACGAGCGGCAAGCTCCCGCGGCCGTGGACTATCTGTATCTCTTTGGGCCGGCGAAGGGAAAGATCGGCCTGGGAATCGCGGCTTGGATCGACGGCGAGCTGTGCTTTAATATTGCCGCGCCGGGGCAGCCGCGGCCAACGGACTTTACATGTGAGCCCGAAAGCAACCGTACGTTCAGCCGCTGGCGAAAAGTCTAGTGGCGAGAGCGGCCTTCCAACGAATGTGCAAATGCCACCAGATGCTCGAGGTAGGCGACCGGCTGCTCACTGTAGGACTGAACATGCTCTGCCCCCGAGACGGTCCACATCGGGCAGCCGGCGGCTTCGGCCAATCGTTCGCCTTGATCGGGCGTGACCAGAGTATCGGCGCCTCCCTGGATGATGAGGGCCGGCTTTCCATGCCAAAGCTTGGCCTCATCCACGGGACGAACCGTCGACGGGTCCAGTTTGGTCATCCATGAGGCGATCGTGACAACCGGTGACAGGAAGATGTGGCCGAGAGGCAGCTTGCGATCGAAAAAGCAGTTCATCGCCTCATCGAACCTCGCGAAAGCCGAGTCCGTGACCACGCCGTCGATGGTCGGGTCTTCCTTGGTCGCGATCCACGTCGCTCCGCCGCCCATAGACATGCCGAAGACGATCACCTTGGACGCAGGGGCCACGGAGCGCACCCATTTGACGGCGTCGACAATGGTGTGCGACTCCGAGATACCGAACCCGACGCTCTTGGCAGGGCTTGCGTCTTGGCCGGGCATCGAGGGCGCCACTGAGTCGAAGCCCTTGGAAAAGAGGTCGGTCATGACGGTCGACCAGCTTTCCCGCGAGCCGCCGTACCCGTGAACCAGCACGAACACCACCTTGGAAGGGCGTCCCGAGGCGAGTCCGTGGGTCTCCCATGAGGGTGTCGGCCCATATCTGGACGGCATCAGCACGGTCGTCAGCGTTGGCGGACAGGTGACAGTCAGCCGGTCGGGATGGATGTAGGCGAGCGCCAGCCGGTAGCACGCGCCCAGGTAGAGCGCCAGAACGCCCAGCAACACGTAGATCACCTTACGCCCCCTTCCGCGCCTCATTGATACCCGACACCGTCACCCTGCATTCACCTCAGACTAACCACGGATCGTCTCATCAATGGACTTTTGGCGAGATAAACCGGATTGACCCCTCTCTCGGTTCGTTCCTCACCGACCTCTCCCCAAGAGGCGAGGGATGGCGCCGCGAAGCTTCGGCTTATCGCCTGACAATCCAAGGGCATCTTCATCGATTATGGAACGGATGGTTTCGAGGACCCAACCGGGAAGCGGCTAGCAATCCCGGACCGAAGGAATTCAAAATCGAGATTCGATGGCAATTGTTTCTGTTCGCATTCCGCAGATAGGGGAAGGGTTGCAGGAGGCCCGGCTGGTGGCCACATTGAAACAGCCGGGCGAGATGGTCAAGCGCGACGAGCCGATCTATCAGATGGAGACCGACAAGGCCGTCATGGACGTCGAGTCGCCGTTCTCCGGAAGGCTAACCGAATGGTTGGCCAACCCGGACGACGTCCTCGCCATCGGCGCCGAGGTCGCACGAATGGAGGTCGAGAGCGCGGAACCGGAGACGGTCGCGCCGACTCCGGCGAGCGAGCCCGCGGAAGCGGCAACTGCTGCCAAGGCAGGCACGATACCTCCGCGAACCCGAGCTTACGCAAAGGAGAAAGGGTTGTCCGAAGACGTCCTTCAGAAGCTCGCTGCAGGAAAGGCCAAGCTCATGCCAGAGGACATCGACGCCCACCTGCAGGGCGGAAAGTCGGCCACATACGATGACCGTCCCGTCCCCGGCAAGCAAAGGATTCTGAACACGCGCTTAGTCAGGGCCACGCAGCTTGTCGTGCCCGGGACGATCACGGCGGTCGTTAACTGGGAGGGCATCGCCCGCGAGCGGGCCAAGGCCAAGTCTTCCGGCGGGACGTTCCAACCCAGTTCGTTTACGTTGTTCGCGTACGCAGTCGCGCAGGCAGTCAAAGACCACCCGAGCCTGAAGACCGCATTGATTGGCGAAGACACCTATAGAACCTACAAGCAGCTATCGCTCGGCATTGCCGTCTCGCTGCCCGGCGACGAGTTGGTGTTGGCGGTCGTCGAGAATGCCGATGGCCTAAGCTGGCCCGATTTCGCGGCTGCTTGCAAGGAAAGGATCGAGCTGGCTCGCACGGGCGTAGACCAGGTGAACGAGGCAGTCACACTCTCCCTCACCAACATGCAAAGCTTCGGCCTCCGAGATGCGGTGCCGGTCGTCGTTCCCCCTGCCGTTGCCACGCTGTTCTTGGGAGAGGTGTACAACACGGTTCATCAAGTCGACGGACAGTGGGCCAGCCAGCAAACCGCCAACCTGGCCCTCACCTTCGATCACCGAGTGCTGAACGGAGTAGGCGCCGCCCAATTTTTGGCTGCAGTGAAAAAGAACGCCGAACAAATCACCGCTCTTCTGTCTTGACAACTTGCCAACTTGCAAAACTCATAGTATGAAACCCCTCATCGGAATCACCGTCGAAAGCAACCACGATCCTGACGACCCACGGACGCGCGGGAAGATGGAGCTGAACTGGAACTACGCCCAAGCGGTCGCGGATGCGGGAGGAGTTCCGCTGGTGATTCCGCCCATGGCCGACATGGCGGAGGTGGCGAAGCTGATTGATGGGTGGCTGATCCCTGGAGGTCTCGACATCGACGCTTGCAACTTTGGTGAGGAGAATCATCCCGAGGTGAAGCTCCAGGATCCCGTTCGGTATCAAGGCGAGAAAGCGCTCTTCCAGAACGTCAGCGCCGACCTCCCCGTGTTCGGAATCTGCTACGGCTGTCAGTTCCTCAACGTTGTTAGAGGAGGCAACCTCATTCAGCACTTGCCCGACATCGAAGGCGCGGTCCAACACACGGACGGCGTGATGCAAAGTTACGATCTCGACGATGCTTCTAAGCTCGCCGGGATGGTGCAGTCCGACCAGATGAAGGGCAAGAGTTATCACCACCAGGCCGTGAAGGATCTCGGCGAGGGCCTGAAGGTGGTTGCCAAAAACGAGGATGGCACCGTCGAAGCGATCG
>DASZPA010000399.1:0-5489 GCA_035550555.1 Fimbriimonas sp. | reverse complement strand
AAGTTGGGATTCGCCGTATAGCGCTCGCTGAAATGGTCGACCACCACGAACGTCGCCGCCAAAAACCGGACCAGCTCCAGCATGAGCAGCTTGTTGTCCGTAGAGCGCTTTGGAGAGGCTGCGTTTGGCCCGGGTTGCGAGGCGTCCTGATCGAGCAGCGAAGGGTTGGTTGTCATGCGTGGCTGCAACGTCGCACCAAGATTATGGACCTTTCAGTCCTTGCTGAGCACCTCGGCGAACTTGTCATAGAAGGCGCGCGGGCTAAAGCGCGCCTCGGCAAGCTCCCTGGCTTTGCGTCCCTTTTCGGCCAGGTCGGGATCGGCCTTGGCCGCCCGGAGCGCCTTGACGAGCCCCTCGACATCCCCTGGCGCCACCACCCATCCGATGCCTGATTCGGAGGTGCATCTGCCTAGCTCCGAGTGAGGCGCGGCCATTGCGATCAGCGGCCGGGCGGAGGCGAGGACGTTGTAGAGGCGACTGGGCACGGCCTCGGACATCGCGGTCGAATAGCCGATGAAGGCCACGTCGCAGGCGGCGAGGGACTCGCTCATTTCGTTTCTTGGCGCGTAGTCTCGGACGGTTACGGAGGAGAGACGCAGCTCCTCGATGCCTTTTTGCAGGTCGGGCAAGAGCGATCCGTTTCCCACGAACTCGAAGTGCCAATCGCCTTCGGGTTCGAGAATTTTTGCGGCTTCCAGGATCGCCTTGTACTCGTACCCCCTTCCGATGTTGCCTGCGATCTGCACGGTGAACTGATGCCGTGAAAAGCGGCTTTGCGCCTTCGGCATCGGCCGAATCAGGTCGATCTCGCCGTAGTTTTCGATCACCACGATCTTGGATGGGTCGACGCCGTAGCTTCGAAGAATGTGGCTTTTAGCCGATTCGGACTGGACGATGATCCGGTCCACCCGGTGGTACAGAGTTCGCGCGGCTTTGGACCAGTGCCTGACGACCAAGTGATTCGCGGAAGCACGGCCCGTGCCGACGAGCACTTCAGGATAGAAATCGTGGACGAGGAGAACCGTTTTGAATCCTCTGCTCTTTCCCGCCTTTGAGACGAGGTAGGGAAGCTGGGGAGGGTTGGTGACGACCACCGCGACGTCTCCACGGCCAACTTCCGTCCGGGCAAGCTTTCCAAGGCTGGGAGCCCTTAAAAAAGAGTTGATGATCCGTTGCCAGAACACTTTTTGGTTCAGTCGCGAGCCTGAGGCCCGGACGATTCGGACCCCTCGGACCTCCTCCCGATCCGGCTGGCGACCGATCTCTCGCTGAACCGAAGGCTGAAGGGTAAGCGCCGTCACGTCGAAGGTGCGGCCTAGCTCGAAGGCCGTGTCCGAGAGAATCCGGGCTGTGGACTTGTCCTCGGGATGGAAGGTGTCGCTGATGATGAAGACCCGTTTTCGGGCGGCGCTCACGGCTTTCCGAGCGCCTCTTCGTAGGCCTTACGCATCTCGTCGGCCTCGTGCTGCCAGCTCAAGGTCTTCGCAAACACTCGCGTCCGCTCCGCGGCTTGGGCGATCTCTTGGAGGCTGACCGAATTGACCCAGGTTGAAAGGGTTTCGGCGTTGCGATCCACGCACCATCCAGCGCCGGTTTGCTTGATAATTCGGTCGAGCTCCACTCCGATGCCGTCGGTCACGAGCGGAATGCCCGCCGTCCAGTACTCCATCACCTTGTTGGGGATTGTGTAGCGCCAACTGAGATTGGAAGGGTCCCGATAGTCGAAGCCGGCGTCGGCGCCTGCCGTGTAACGCAGAAGGTCTTCGGGCGCGACCGCAGGAATGAAGTGGATATTAGGCTTCGCGTGCGCAGCTTCTTCCACGGTGGGCTTGCCGGCGCCGAATCCCATAAAGACGATGTGACGATCCGGAGCAACCTTATCCCACGCCGCTATCAGCAGGTTGATGATCGTCTGGTTGAGGATGCCCTGATAGATGAAGAGGGGACGATCCTTTGGGACGCCAAACCGGCCCCGGAGATCGACGACGGGCTCCAGCTTTTGCCAGGAGGTGTCCGGAACGGGGCGAACGATATAGGGCCGCTTGATCCCGTAGGCGTTGGCGTACCAATCGGCGATCGAATCGCTGACCGTCACCACCGAGTCGCACTGGAAGATGTGCTTCCTTTCCAGGCGCTTGTAGATCGGCTTCGTGAACGAGTTGAGGATCTGAACTTCGGTCTCCAGCTCATGGCAGTCGTAGACCACCTTGCAGCCCGTGAGCTTCTTGAGCCGGATCGCCAGCGGCAGCGTGGGAAGGGAATGGGCGTGAATGACGTCGACTCGGGTTCCCTTGAGAAGCTCCTCGACGGCGTTTCCCCACGCCCGGAAGCCGGTGATCTTCTTGAGGATGGAGCCGCGCTGGGCGGAGCCGTTCGGGAGATGGATCACTTCACAAGCGGTGAACTGGTGGTCGACGGTGGTCTTGGAACCTCGAACCGCACCCACGTATAGAACGGTCTCGAACCAGTTCCCTTGAATCGCGGAGACGATCTCCTTCTGGTCTCGTGTGCGATTCGAGATCTCGATGTTGTGAATATGCACGCATCGACTGCCCTCACCGAACAAGGGTATGGCGTCGTCTTTCGCTTTGACCGCTGACATCAACATTAAAAAGTTAGGGCAGGGAACGAATCTGTACGCTCCCTGCCCTGCGGCTATAAGTTTAGCCGATTATCAGCTTGAGAAGGACCGCTGTGGTCAGGGCCGTTCCTACGCTGCTTGCGAAGCCGGTCAGATCGATGTTATTCGTCTGCAACCGATTGATCAGCACCTTGCTGGGGATGAAGATCACGTCGCCGGCTTTGATCTCAGAGTGCGAGTTGACCCGCATGACCTGGCCACTGGCCCTGATCACGATAGCCTCACGCATATCCGCATCCTGGGTGGTTCCGCCCGCTCGCTGGATGTAGTAGCCAAGCGATCCATTTCGCTCGAACGGCATCGGCTTGGGCGCCACAACCGATCCGCTGACCACGATGGTGGTCGGCCGGTCAGGCACATAGATGATGTCGCCTTCCTTGAGCGTGATGTCGGCTTCGCTTCGAATGTGGGCCATCGCAACGTCGAGCCGCGCGGGCATCGCACCGACCGGTGTGAGGCTCGCGACATCGATGGTGCGTGCGGGGCTTGCGCCGTTCGTCATCAGCAGCTGAGCCAACGCCATGTCGAACGTATTGTTTCCACTCACGTTCAGCGGCGTGGTCGGCTGATTAGGCAGGAACGACGTTCCGCTGGGCACGGGAATCGGCACCGACGAACCACCAGGATTGATGTTCGAGCCGCCGTTCTTGAAGATCAGACCAAGGCGATCCGACGCAACAAGCGCACGCGCTCTCTCGTACTCCTGAGCCTCCATCTGGCTGAACACGTTCGCGATCCTGGGGGCCAGGTTGCGCTGCGTGTCGTTCTGGAGCAGCTTCGGATCACGGGTGATCTGGGCGCCTTCTGGGAACGCGTCCTTGGTCAGGCCTCCGGCCTGTTTGATGATGGTCGACAGCCGGTCCTTGTCCTTGTCTCCCGTGAGAACGTAGGGTCCAGGTTTGCTGACGTCTCCGGTCAGGAAGACGACGCCGGGCTTGTCGATCAGGTCGTTGCGCTCAGGAATGGTGATCGTGTCGCCAGCCTGAAGGTGGTACTTCCCAGTCTCGCCCTGCCAGTCGGACGCTTTCAGCACGATCGGTTTTTCGCCGCGCGGCTGGTAAGCGTGCTGAAGCTGGATCTCGTCGCCGATCGTCGGCAGCGGACCACCGGCCAACACGATCGCGTCTTTCAGCGTCATGTTTGGCGAGGACTGATACATTCCCGGCCGCTGCACGCCTCCTTCCAACCGAACGAACTCAGGCACTTTGAACCGAGCCTGGTCGAGGTTGTAGACGGCAAACGTGTCGAACGGCTGCAGCGGAATGTTGTTCCCCGGATCTCCGGCCATCGCCTTAGCGACGTCGATCGTGATGATCGGGCCAACGGTTCCGTCCGGGTTTCTTCTTTGAAGGAAGGCTTGCGGCAGGTAGGCGTTGTCCAGAGGTCCGCCGGCTTCTCCGAGCATGTCCCTGATGGTCATGCCCTGATGCAGGGTCAGGTTTCCGGGCCGTTGAACCGCGCCGGTGATGGTGACCACCTGATCAGGAATGTATGCCTGCTCCTGGACGGTCATGACGCGGAGAATGTCTTGGTCCTGAACGAGAATGTTCTCCCTCGGATCGCCTTGAAGGGCCTTGATCAGGTTGACCTTCAAGAGCGGTCCAGGCGTCCCATCCGGGTTCATCCTTTGCAGGTAAGCCAGCGACTGATACGCATTCAGAGCCAACCCGCCCGACTGGAGGATCACGTCCCGAACAGTCATGTTGTCCGCTCGGTAGAGCGTAGCGGGGAACCGAACGGCGCCTTGCGAGGTCACCTTGCGCGTCCCGAGCGACATCACCTCGTCGACGGTGTAAACGTGGAGCCGATCGAACGGCATCAGCAGCACGTTCTGCGTGGGATCGCCTTTGATTGCCGCGCTCAAGTTGATCGAGATCAATTTGAACGTGCCGTCCGGGTTCTTCCGGAACAGATCGGCGCGATCGACGTAGGCCTCCCGCCGGAGACCTCTGGCTCCAGCAACGAGATCGGCCACGCGCATTCCTTTGGAGATAGCGTACTGGCGGGGAGTGAGCACGGCGCCTTCGATGCTCACCTCGTTCATGACCTCGGAGCGGACGCTATAGACCTCGACGCTGTCTCCGTTGTAGAGCCGCTGATTGGCGGCGGCGCTTGCGTCGATGATCACATGCTCTTGGCCAGGACGGACGGAGATGATCGATATCTTCTGAACGCCGGTCGGCTTGACGCCTTCCGCATAGCGGAGAGCCGTCGAGAGGCCTTCGCCGGGAAGCATCTCGTAGATTGCCGGCCGGCCCACTTCGCCACCGACCGCCACTCGAGTCTTTGCCGGAGGAATGTAGATGGCGTCACCCGGCTGCAGGTCCATATCCAGATTGCCGCGACCGTAGACGAGGAACTGGTACATGTCGTATCTGCGAACCGTGCCGTCCGCATGCCGCAGCTCGATGTCTCGCAACGATCCGTTTTCGCTGGGACCGCCCGAGATGTAGAGGGCGTTGAAGAGCGAAACGGTGGAAGGCATCAAGTAGGTGCCGGGGGCGAAGGACTCGCCGATGATGTTCACGCTGATGCTTCGAAGCTGCTTGAACATCGACTCGACCTGAGCGTCGCGAAGGCCTTGACGAATGTAGGTCGTCATGACCTTGTTGAACTGGTCGAGGCGCATTCCACGCACGACGACCCGCCTGCCGGTGACGGGCACGATCGCCGCGCCCGTCACGTCCACGACAACATCGACCTGCTGGGGTGGCTGGATGGGACTGCTGTAACGAACCGTCAGCAGATCTCCGGGACCGATGATGTATTTGTCCGCCTGCGGAATGAGGATGCCCGTGCTTTGCGCGAGGTCCACGGGTCCCATGGGTCCTGAGAGCGGCGTTTGCTG
>DASZPA010000398.1:0-9305 GCA_035550555.1 Fimbriimonas sp. | reverse complement strand
AAACTGCTACCGAGCTAACATGTGAACCGAAGCTCACGCCCTATTTCCACCACTATTGGGACACAACCTGCCCGAGCCTCTAGGCTCTCTGCGGCTTCGCCTTCCTTCATTTACAACCTCCGACTTACTTGTCGCAGGCTGTCACAATTTGTCATTCATCGGAAGAGTCTCTGTCCTTATAGTTTCAGATCTGCTCCGCACTTTAAGGAAAGGACATCTCTTCAACGATAAAACGTAGTTATGAAGTCGCTCAGTTCCCCATTATCTCTGGGCAGGTTGCTCGATCGCGTGACTTTCCTTTCCCGGACGTGGCTGGACGCTTCGCAAACCTGGCCGATGATGGAAAACCAACACATATGAGACGGTCGGACAAGATGGCCCTTCGGTCTATAGTCGTTGGGTGGGCTTCAACCCCTGACATCGATCGTGGCAATGGAGTGCATGGAATACCATAAGTCTCTTCTGCCTACACTCCTTCGAGAGGGCATGGCGATGACACTGGGCGTGGGAATCGTCTCTCCGTTCCTTGTGTGGAGACTCCGCCGCCGTTATCCTCAATAGCGTCTCAGCGCTTCGCGTGTCGAGCGGTAGGGATAGGACCCTTTGCGGCGTTGTAAGATGAGGGCAGGCGTGAAAAAATGAGTGTCTGGTTGAGGAGACCTGCGGTCAATTGGACCATGATCATGGTCGTGGCATGGACCGGGTGCGTTCTCAGTTTCTTGTCCTGTTTTGCCCACCAAGGCACGCCCCTCCACAGGGCGTTGCCGCTCTTCCTCCCCCTCACCTGGTGCCTCATTTACCTTCTCCGAAGGCATGCCGGTCGCGCATGATTGCTGTCCCGGGTGCTTGGATGCCAACTCCAGGGCAAGAGATGTCCGCGCTTCCGTAACCTCGGCAGTGCTAGAGCTCTAGATCGACGTCCCTTCATCAGCTGCCACTTGCGCCTTGACTATCTACCCGTGAAAGGGGTTTGAGGCACTGGCGACTTCCCTGCCGTTGCGCTTCGCCGGTACGGGCGGGACCGTACAATGGAGTCGAGGCATGAAGAAGTGGTTAAACGAGCCGGCGGCTCTCAATGGAATCATAACTGTGGTCGCGATTCTGGCTCTTTGCTTTCTGCTGATCTTCATTTATCACTTCACATCCGAGAAACAGTCCATTCATTGGACCATTCTGCCCGTCCTCGCTCTCAGCGGGTGCCTCACTTACCTCGTTAAGAAGCTCGGTGACATCGGCAAGAACCCTCAACGTTGAGGGAGAGCTTCGAGACGCACCAATGTCACCTGAGGTCCTAAGAATGTCACCGACCGAAGAGGTTCCGGGGTTGAATCCCTTCTTTCTGCAGTCGTTGTTCGCAACCCACGTCCAAGGCGCACCAGGCTCTTGAGTCTCTACCTCCCGCAGTTGAAGCACCGCGCGGCACAACGCCCGAAACGCCGCGACTTGCAACAGCTTCCGCCAACTCTTCTCTGCCATCACTGGGACCGGCCCAACGGTCCAACGGCGACGAGACTCCGGGAACCATGAACTCTAGTGCCAAACTTCCAGTCGTGGAGATTGGCACGCTCATTCCACGAATCGTCGGAGTGTTCTTGCTCGTAGGCTGGTGCACAGCCGTCGGTGCGAGGGTCTACTGGCGCATCCAGCGAAACCGCAATCGTCGCCCTTAAAGGTTGAGCCGTGGTGGGCTGGCGTAGATTGTGTGTACATAGAAGCGTAGACTTGTATCTGCAATTACATAGCACGATACTGTGCGATAGGCCCGGGCATTCAATTGCTTCGTCTCTCTGGCGTACGACTCCCCACAAGTCTTTGACACCGAGACGAGCCGGGCCCACGCCGCATCGAGCCCTGACATGTGCCTAAGAGTGATCGTGTGAGAGAACGCGCGCCGGAAGTATCGGCCGCGCACTACGCCTTCGCCAAGTATTTGGCAGCACTCCTCATCGAGAATTGTCAGGAGGAGACGATCACTGTGGACATGCCTGATTCCGGATTTGCCGAGGAGCTTGCTCGGGAGGTTAAAAGGCTCGGTTTCAAGGTGCGGCGAAACGCGGGAAAGCCGAAGCGAATGACGATCGTCAGAAGGCCGGCTTCGCCTTGACTGACCATCGATCGGTGCGGTCCGCTCACAGAAAAGTCTGCCTTTGGAGGCCGCGGAGCGAGGGTATTGCGGTCCTTTTGGATGTGATTCGGCATTACAATGTTCTGCGTGAAAGCGTGCGTCCTCCTTCCGCTTGCCGCTGCTTGCGCGATGTGCTTCCCCAGCACCGGGAAGAGTGGGTCGTCCACCGAAAGGACGGCACAACCTATGTAGCCCATCGGCATGCCACACCCGGCCGCACGAGTAAGCACGCCCCCAAGAAAAGGAATCACGGCCTGGGGGCGGTGCACCGAGAAGAGTGGCTGGTCCGGCGAAAGGACGGCACGACGTATCTCGCCCATCGGCATCCTCTCGGCGCCTCAACGCGCCATCGCACCCGAAAGAAGGTCCTGTCTTACACGTATCCGAGAAGGCGACGCTTACGGCGCGAATGGTGAGGCTCCGTCGGCTCTCACTCCCCGGCTACGGTTTGGCCAAGTCCCTCGCAGCCCGGATCAGCTCCAGCGAAAGCCTTGCGGTGTCAACCAGGTCTTTTCTGGAGACATTCTCGCCGTGAGTGTGGATCTTGTCCATGCCGGTGGCGACAACCAGAGTTGGAAGCCCTTTGGCGTTGAAGATGTTGGCGTCGCTGCCTCCGAGAGTGGTTCGGAAGGCAGGTGTGAAGCCAAGGCGGGTGCTGGCTTCGACCGCCACCTTCGCCACGACCGAGCCTGGATCGATCAAGTAGCTCATGTAATGGCGCCGGTGGTCGATCTCGACGGTCGTTCCCCACTTGGCCGCTGAGGCCTCGAACCGGTCAACCATGTGGCCCACCTGCTTGTCAAGCTCATCCACGCTGGTGCTGCGCGCCTCCGCCCGAATGCGGACCTCGGGGCAGACCACGTTGACGGCCGTCCCGCCCTCGATGATGCCGAGGTTCGCAGTCGTTTCCGGCCCGATCCGCCCCAGCTTCATCTCGTGGATTGCGTCCGCGGCCACCTGCATGGCGTTGATGCCCTTCTCCGGGTCCTTACCCGCGTGTGCCGGCTTGCCATGCACGGTGATGTCGAGCTTGTCATGGGTCCCGGTGCGGTTCACAAAAGACCCGACGGGAGGTCCGGTGTCGAGCACATAGCCGAAGTCGAGGTTCAGGTCCTGGATATCGCAGGCGTCGGCCCCTTTCAGGCCGATCTCCTCGGCCACCGTAAGCAGCAGCACCACTTCCCCATGCTCCTCGCCCGATTCGATGAGGCAGTGCACCGCCTCGATTGCCGGCGCCATGCCCGCTTTGTCGTCGGCGCCTAGAATGGTGTCGCTCTTGCTGAAGATCACTCCGTTCTCTTCCCCGACCTCCAGCCCGGCCGTCGGCTCGACAGTATCGAAATGGGCGCTCAAGAAGATCTTCGGCGCGCCTTCCACGTTTGCCGGCAGCCGCGCGATCACGTTGCCCGCATTCCCGCCGATCCTCTCCCCGGCCTTGTCCTCCAAGACCTCCAATCCCAGGTCGCTGAGGTAGGTCTTGGTCCAATCGATCGCTTCCCTCTCCTGGAGCGCGGGGGCGTTGAACAGGCATAGCCTAAGAAAAAGATCCACCAGCCGCGCTTCGTTGACCATTGCCAGAGGCTACCTGCCACAACGCCGCAGGCGGTTGGCGGCCGGAAAGAGGAAGAGTCTCTTGCTTGGAGGCTTAAGTCCCTGAGCCTCTACTGCTTGTCTACGGCATCGGCCAAGTACAGAGCCAAAACCTTCTTGAACTCCCTCGTGAGACTTTTTCGAGCCTTCGGCTCGGCTTCTCCGTAGAGAGCCAACAAGCCCTTCACCACCTGAATCGCAACGCTCGCCATCATTGACGCCTTCTCCTGTGACAGCTCGGGATTGAATGCTTGAAAGGCATCGACAAACGCGTCTCGCAGCTTCTTCCTAGCGGCCGGATCTCGGACGAACTTCACGGGCGCCGAGACCAGCGGCAAATAGGCGGGGCGGGCGTCGCAGAACTCGACCATGCGGTCGATCAGTCCGTCAGAGAACTCGGTGACCGACAGCCCTTGAGCGCCACTCACGAAGGGGCCCCAGTGGTCCTGCAGCTCGGTCGCATAGCGGGACCGCAGTGCGACGGCGACGGCTTCTTTGTCGGGAAACCAGCGGTAAAGCGCCCCGATCGAGGCGCCGGCCCTCTCGGCGATCGCCGTCATCGTGAGCGCGTCGTAGCCCGATTCGGCGATCAGCGACGCTGCCGCGTCCAAGAGATGGGCAATTCGTCTCGCCGACCGCTCCTGCAGCGGTTTCGAACGCGTATCTGTTGACAAAAGCGAGGACACCCTCGTATTATAGATCATGAAAGCGAGGCATGCCTCGCTTTTTGAGGAGAGCAATGCAATTAGATCCCAAAACCACCGCCCTGGTCCTGATCGATCTTCAGAAGGCGGTCGTTGCCAGATCTCTGGCGCCCTACACGAGCCAAGAGGTTGTGCAAAGGTCCGCGGACCTTGCCGCGGCGGTGAGGGACGAGGGAGGGACCGTCGTTTACGTTCACGTCGATCTGGCGGACATGGTACGCCCGCCCGCGGATGAATCGATGAGTGGAACGCCCTCGCCAGACGCGTCCGAGCTCGTTCCCGAGGCAGGGCTGAAATCGGGCGACCTCGTGATCACCAAGCGGTACTGGGGCGCATTTATCGGGACCGACTTAGAGTTCCAGCTCAAAGCTCGCGGCATCGAGACCATCGTGCTGGCGGGCATCGCCACCAACTTCGGCGTCGAATCGACGGCGCGTGAAGCCGCAGCGCTCGGATTCTCATTGGTCTTGGTGGAGGATGCCTGCTCCAGCATGGACGAAGCGATGCACCGGTTCGCCTTCGACAAGGTCTTTCCGCGACTCTCGCGAGTGAGAAGCACCCGGGAGGTTCTGCAGGCCCTTGGCTAACACGGCCCGACCTGTTTCCAAGCTTCTACGCGACGGCCTTGTGGCGTGGCCCAATCTGCAGCAGGGATGGCGCTCCCTTCGGCACCGCAACTTCCGGCTCTTCTTTTCCGGCCAAAGCATCTCCCTCATCGGCACATGGATGACTCGTGTGGCCACCAGTTGGCTCATCTTCCGGCTCACGCACTCCGCTCTGATGCTGGGAACGGTCAGCTTCGTCGGTCAGCTTCCCTCCTTCTTGCTGGCGCCCTTCGCAGGCGTCCTGGTCGACCGTTGGGATCGGCGAAGCATTCTGGTTGGAACGCAGGTGCTCTCGATGGTGCAGTCGCTTGCGCTTGCCGTGCTCGCTCTCACGAATGTGATCAATATCGGAGAGATCATCTTCCTCAGCGCTCTGCAGGGCTCCATCAACGCGTTCGACATGCCGGCGAGGCAGAGCTTTATGGTGCGTATGGTGGAGGACCGCCAGGATCTGTCGAACGCGATCGCGCTCAACTCGACCATGGTGAATGTCGCGCGATTCATCGGTCCCACGCTTGCCAGCCTCATCATCGCCGTCACCAACGAAGGCTGGTGCTTCTTGATCGACGGTCTCAGCTACGGCTTCGTCATCGCATCGCTGCTCATGATGAGAGTCGAAAGGGCCAAGATCGAAGCTACGGCCGCGACGATGGTCTATCAGCTTCAGGAGGGTTGGCGCTACGTCCGAGGCTCCTTCTCCATTCGAACCATCCTGACGCTCTTTGCGGTGGTGAACCTGATGGGCTGGCCCTATATGGTGCTGCTCCCCATCTTCGCGACCGACATCCTGCACGGGGGCCCTCAAACGTACGGGTTCCTGCTCGCCGCCGTCGGTATCGGCTCGGTTGCCGCCGCCATTCAGATGGCGATGCGGCGGAGCACCGACGGTTTGACGCTCTCACTGCCCGTCTCGACCCTGATCTTTGGCGCCGGACTCATTCTTTTCGGTCTGGTCCATGTGTTTTGGCTGTCGTTCGCCCTCATGGTGATCGTGGGATACGGCCTCATGCAATGCATGGCGGGCACAAACACCCTGCTTCAAACGCTGGTGGTCGAGCGGATGCGAGGCCGGGTGATGAGCTACTACACGATGGCGTTCGTCGGCACCGCCCCATTCGGAAGCCTGGTGGCCGGAGCCATCGCTCACCGAATCGGAGCGCCTCTAACGGTGATCGCCAGCGGAGTGGCTTCGATGGCAGTCGCCATCTGGTTCCTGACCCGCCGCTCGTCCGTCGAATCCCATGTGTCCATCGTTCACGGGGAGCTCGCACTTGAACATTAACGGTTCGTTAGCCCTGGTTTGATGCGGGTTTAATGCATGTATGGCAGATTCAACACAGAACCAAAACGCGGTCAACCAGGGCAGCACGTTCGTTTGGCACGAGCTCTACACCGGCCACACCGAGGAAGCCCAGGAGTTCTACTCGAAGGTTCTCGACATGGGTGTTCAAGAGATGCAAATGGGCGAGATGGGCTCCTACAAGATGCTCACCCGAAACGGACAGCCCGTCTGCGGAGTGGTTGAGACCTCCGGTCACTTCGCCGGCACGCCTCCACACTGGGCCACGTATCTTTCCGTCGACGACGTGGACGCGCGCGTGGAGTTGGCGAAGCAGCATGGCGGAGTTCTGTTGGCCGGCCCGCACGATGTGCCGACGGTCGGCCGCATGGCTTTGATCAAGGACCCGCAGGGCGCCGCAATCTGGATGTTCAAGTCCGCCCCGATGTAGCTTCGAAGGGTCGGCGGCAAGCCCGCCGGCCCTTCGACCCTTAAAAGAGCGAGGACATCGCTTGCCTGAGCACGACCAACAACGATAACGGCTCCACCGTGAGCGGCGCCGAAACCGTCGTAGCCGTTGTGGCGGATACGTGCGCCAGAACCTTTTGGCTCACCTGGGTCGAATGGACTTCGAACGTAGCGGTTAAGTTGCCTGGCTTGACAAAGGCCGACGGCGGGACTTGGACACAGCTCTGGTCGCTCGCCAAAAAGACTGTCACACCGGGGCCATTTGCGGGCGCACGCATGGAAAGAGTCACCGTTGCTTTGCTCGCCTCACCGCCCGAAATAGTGCTCGGGCTTAGCGTAATCGACTGGATTCCGACGGGCACGATGTGAACGTCGAACGTGACAGTTTGGCCCACGCCTTCGACAAATGCCGATATCGTCGCGATTTGCGGAGTGTCGACAGGACTCGTTGTCGCCTTGAAGGTCCCCTGAATACTGTTTTGAGGGACCGTGACCGTCGCAGGTACTTGAAGAAACGGTTGATTACTCCTCAGCTGAACGACCACGTCGCCAGCCGGAGCATATCCGGTGAGGTCGACGAACCCATTTGTCCCGAATCCGCCGATTACCGGCCACTGACACAAAACGCTATCGGCAGAAGGGCTTTCTACCGTCACTTGAAGTTGGCAGGAACTATCGCCATAGGTTGCGGTGATCGTGCCGACCGATGTCTTCGCAACAGCCTTTGTGAAAAGCTCGAAGCTGCAAAAATTGCTGCCGTGGGTGGCTAACGTCGACGGAACTTGCAGGAATTTCTGGTTGCTGGTCAAGTGCACCACTGCATCGGCGGGAGTAGCCTCCGATAGTTCGATATTCACATTTCCAGCTTTCGACCCGACGATTGGATTTGGAAAAAGTTGAATCTGATTGACAGAGGGATTCAGCATTAGAAGCGATGCCTTTAGGGCAACCGATCCCGCGGAACAAGTGATGGTGGACGACTTATTGCTTAAGCTGACGTCCGTGCCGACCGCAAACGTAACCGAGCTTTGTCCGGCCGGTACGAGCACAGTCGCAGGCACGTGGACGTAGGAGTGCGCGCACGAAACCTGGACTACTAAACCCGATCCCGCAGCAGGCTTGGCTAGCTTTATCGTGGCGTTAGAGCTTTGGCCCCCGAAAACCAGTGTGGGAGTGACCTTAAACGAAGCGAGGCTCTGCGCGTTGCTCACGGCAGCAAGCGTCAGGGTAAGTAGCAGCATACAAAGCCGCACCAAGGTCGGTGTTTTCATCTTGGAAGTCCTAGGCGGCAAATCGAGCCGCCATGCTAAATAGTGGCGTTCGGAACGGGCATGAAGAGTACGTACTAACCCGATCGCGCATTTATGCCGGTTCTCTTTAATAATTACACCTTCGCCGCGAGCAAAGTCTGGACGGGAACGAACCCTTGCCCGCCCGGTATCATTTTCCCCGTCATGGCTGAACTGCTTGCCGCGAAGTTAATCCGGGATGTGCCCGACTTTCCGAAGCCGGGAATTATCTTCAAGGACATCACTCCCGTTCTGGAAGACGCAGCGGCGTTTCAGGAGGTGGTCGATCTCCTTACCGAAGACGCTAAAGCGAAGGGCGCCGAGGCGATCGTGGGAATTGAGAGCCGCGGCTTTATCTTTGGCGTTCCGATCGCGCTCAAGCTGGGGGTTCCCTTTGTGATGGCACGCAAGTTGGGCAAGCTGCCTTACGACAAGATCAGCGAGGAGTACGCGCTGGAGTACGGCACGAACACGGTCGAAATGCACGTCGACGCCCTCAAGCCGGGACAGGCAGCGTACATCGTGGACGACCTGCTCGCCACGGGCGGCACGCTGGGCGCGGCGTCGAGGTTGGTCGAGCGGCTGCAGGGCAAAGTCTGCGGATTCGGGTGTCTGATCGAGCTCGGCTTCTTGAACGGGCGTGCGAACTTCAATCACTACCCGATCACGGCGTTGATGGAGTTCTGAGAGACGTCATTCAGCCGTCGGAGCCCTCCAACTTGGGACTTACGCCGAAAGCGGTTCCATAACCCAGCCCAGGGTTGCGCTCCGGCGCTACCCTGGGTCGGCCCCCCAACGTCTCCCCGGGCCAACCCCGCGAGGGTTGTGGGAGCGTGGCGCCACCGACAGCATGACACCGAGCTGGAAAGCAGCAGCTGCAATCTCGGACAAAGCGCCCGCGGCTCGTCGGCAAAATTATGCCCCCTGCTGATCGGCCGTCCTGGCATGTTCGGGCCGATTTCACTTCCCCAACCAGTCGGGGCGGGTGCGTTCTAAATGCCTTTCCTCCTCGCCGTCATGGGCCCGACTGCTTGCGGGAAGTCTGATCTGGCTGAGACGCTCGCCGATCGCTCCAAAGTCGAGCTCATCAACGCCGACGCGTTCCAGGCGTACCGAGGAATGGATATCGGCACAGCCAAGCCGATTGCCAAGGAACGATACCGACTCCTCGACATCAAGGACCCAAACGAGCCTTACGGCGTCGGCGAGTTTTGCATGCGCGCCCAAGAAGAACTGGATGACCTC
>DASZPA010000397.1:0-2609 GCA_035550555.1 Fimbriimonas sp. | reverse complement strand
CGACTAACAAAAATGTTCGTCACTTCTGAAGAATGTCGTTTGCTCGGTTGACCAACTCTCTTGCCTCAACGATTCCCCACTCCCCGGTGTCCAATTCGGCGTGGGTGGAGATGACCGTCAGTGATCCCAGCTTAAGACCGGCCTGTTCGGCGACAAACTTCTGTAGACGCCCGAGGCCGATGAGGTTACCAAGGCAACGGGTAATGTAGGTGTGGTTTCGATACATTGCTGTAAGCAAGAGCCCATCGTCAGGATGGAGTTTGAAGCTCAGGAAACTGAGGCACTGCCCTCCGCGGAACATCCTGCCATCGAGAAGTGGATCGTACACGGCCAGCTCGTATGCGGCTTTGTAACAGCCGTTCCGCACCTTCATCTTGTCGATCATGCTTTGGAGCGGATTGTACTCCTCTCCATCGGCCGTCTTGTGCCGAGTTATCCTCTCAAAGTACCGCCCCCATCGACGGCACTCGGCCGAAAGACGGTCGTAATCACGATGGTAGATTTTGTAAAAATCAGACGGCCCATGTGCGTCGAGCAGTGACTGTGGGAAGATCGTGTTTGCAACGGTGATGATGGGGTACGTCTTCTCATGCGCTTTGAGGAACTTGTCAACGAGGCCGATGACTTCGTTGTCCTTCTCGTCATGTGTGACAGGATCGGTCACGTCAATCACGATGTTGTAGCCTTCGTCGCTCGTTTTAATGATCTCATTGCAAGCTGCCGCCCATGCGCGGGCACAACCTGGCTGCGTTGGATTGGCTCGGTACATGACGACTCCTAATGGACGGTGATCGTAGCTTTGACGCGAGGGGTGAGATATCGTTCGCTCAACCAGGCGTAGCCGGACAACCCCCAAGTGTCGCCCCAGCTATTGCGCACAAGCAGTAGTTTCTTCTTGCCGCATTTGCCGGTAGCAACCCCCAGCACAGCATGGCGGATGTTGGGATCAATCGGCTCGTCAGCATCCACAACGCCGGCCTTGTTAGGCCCAAAGAACGCGCTTGAGAGGGTCATCCCGATCAAGGTTGCGCTGTCCGATTCGACCGCCTTCCAGATATCATCGAAGCCCGTGCCGTTTGACTTTGACGTGCGGCGGTAAATAGTCCCGATCTTGGCAGGCGGCTTCCATTTCCGAAGATCGGCCGGTAAGGCAGGTAGGTAAGGCCAATCGGGCTCGGCCGGCTGACCGTCATGCTCAAGGGCTGCCTGAATCGCGACGACCGTGGTTCCCTGGTGGGCGGGTGTCTTATCCTGCTGTTTCGAATGGTAGAAGAGATACTCGCAGGACAATGGCATCCACACCGCACCCAACGCAGCGGAGTGCGCGTCACTCATGGCGAATGCCAGGCATGTTGATCTCCCTCCCTGGTCACGTGCCGATCCAAATCGGCTCCGGAGATCATGGCGAATCGTGATTGAATTCATGCGACTTCTAGGAGGGCCTCCCGCTGCTGGGGCAGCAGCCCGGCAGGCACCGGACCGGATAGATCGACATCGAGTTCCATCGAGTTCAGGGGGTGTCCATCTGTCTGCCACGGTCGTGTTTCGCGCAACCTGACATGCCCGCGCGCGCCGTCCTCGGCTTCCGCAATGACCGTACGGAACACGATGCCGCCGATATGCTTGCTTCCCTCGCTTACCCGGCCATCGTCCCGGATCGCCAAACCAGTATCCGCCAGACCTCCGAACTGCCAGACGTAACCGGAACTCGCGTGTTCTGGCATCCGAACCACGACCAAGTCGGATCGGCTTCCTTCCAGCACCAAGCCGTTGTCTCTTTCGGTGACTAGCCACACGTCGCCATACCACTTGTCCGGTGCGTATGGCTTTGCAAGCGCTTGCTTGATAGATTTTTTGTTAGCCTTCAAGAGTTTGTCGCATGTCGTGTGGTCGAGACCCTTGCACTCTTGGAGCGCGTAGCACGTCGCCGTGTAACTCGATCCCATTCGCAACGAGAGCTGGTAAACCACGATGGCGTTGGACAAGTCGTCGCGGCTCCAGCCTTGACGGTTCATGTGCTCGACAATCAGCCACTGAGGCGTTAGCAACTCGGTGGCGAAGGCATTAGCCTGAATCTCCCGCGAATCGAAGCGAGCGCTCGGATCGAAAAGTGCCCGCATCAGAATGTCTTCCTCATCGAGGCTAGCCTCATGGCCAAGGGCAGCATGACCTAATTCGTGCGCCGCCGTGAAGCGTTGCACGGGTAACTGACGTTGTGTGGTCACCATCACGCCTTGGCTCGGATCGTTGATGTATGCTCCGAGTAGATTCTTGAGCGGGCGAAATATCACGGGGATTTCCCTCTTGACGAGCATCCCGAAGACGTCAATCCTTCCCTCACCTTGCTTGGCGCGCGATTCAGCATCGTATTCTTTGTGTAGGCGGTCCGCCTCATAGACAGCCTTCAGGATTTCATCACGTCGCGCCACGACTTATCCCTCCTTCTTTTGTTTTCGTACACGCAGAAACTCGGCGAAGCGTCCAAGCTCCTCGCGATCGGCTGGAGAGAGTGCAGCCACCTTGCGAGCCAAGTGCTTGACATCGGTGCCGAATTCTTCCTCTTCCACTTCTTCGCCGGTGAAGTAGCCGACGGGGCGCTTGTAGAGGCT
>DASZPA010000396.1:0-24994 GCA_035550555.1 Fimbriimonas sp. | reverse complement strand
CACCATGCATGTGAGCGCGGTCATCGAAGTCAGCCTCATCGCGCTCGTGCTGGCGGTCTTGGATCAGGGCTTCGGCGACGGGCTCCTCGCCTTCGCGCCGTCGGATGTGGATTACGTCTTTCCCTCGCCGATCTCGCGCAGGATTGTGCTGCTTTACAGGGTGCCCCGGCTGATCTTCAACGCGTTCTTCTTGGCAGCGATCCCGCTCATGCTGTATTTCA
Source organism: Fimbriimonas sp. (assembly GCA_035550555.1). GTDB lineage: Bacteria > Armatimonadota > Fimbriimonadia > Fimbriimonadales > Fimbriimonadaceae > Fimbriimonas. The sequence goes on along the minus strand of DASZPA010000396.1, from coordinate 24,773 downwards.
GCTTTTCGAGGGTTCTGCTGATTCAGTCGAACATGCGGGAGTTTTCTCGCGGCCCTTCTACCTTGGCGATCGTTCTGTGTACCGGCTTCTACCTGAACGTCGCCCTTCTCGTGGCCGTGAGGGTCGTCGACAGGACCAACTGGCGGCGGTGCCTTCTGGCGGCAGCGGTCCTTATGGGAGCTGTGTTGGGTCTCACCTACTTGGCCCGCGGACTGGACGGCTTTGTTGGCCTGGCCCTATCGGCGCCTCTGGAAACAGCATTCCTTCCAGTCACTTTGACAATGCACGTCCTTCGGTCCCAGCTCACGGGTGTGTCGTCAGGTCACGCGGGCGCATATCTGGCGGCTCTCTACGCGGTGTCTTTTGTGCTCGTGTTTCTGACAGACACAAACTTCTACGAACAGTCGATCGTGAGCTCAGAGCGATTCGCCGCTCTTCGCGCGGCAGCGAAAGGCGGCGTGGCCTCCGTGATGGCGGCTCGAGCCACGATGCGCAGGCAAAGGAGCTTTCGCGGCTACTCGCTTCCGCCCTTCGGTCAGGGTGCGGGCGCCCTTTTATGGGCTCACCTTTGCGCGGCATGGAAGCGGCCGTTCTTCAACTTTGGGTTCGCATTCCTCGGCAGTATCGTAGCCGGCCTGATCGGCGTTGGCGCCGGAAGGGACCAGCCGGCGGTCGGATACGGCGTCCTCTACTTCCTGGCGTTCTACGCTTCCATCGGCTATCTGACTTCGGCGAGGACGGCTGCCGAGTCCGCCATACGCCGGCGGGATCTCATTTCGCCGCTTCCGCTGCCCGCATGGCAGGTCGTAGCGGCCAATCTGTCTGTGCCGACGATCACGGCCTTGCTTTTCGGCCTGGGCGCGGGCATCACATGCGTCCTCCTCCACTTCTCACATCCGGGCTACGTGGCCTTTGCTCTGATCGTCATCTTTCCCATTCGGGTGCTTTCGCGAATGCTCGTTCAGTACGTGACGCTTCTCGCCTACCCGGATCTTTCGGACCGAATCCAACAGGTGTTCTCCCAGTTCGTGGCTTACCTGCTCTTCATCCCCTTGGTCGTGGTCGAGGGCGTGCTCATCCTGCCCGGCATCCTCTTACAGTCCCCATCGTTGGCACTGGGAGCCCTCCTGGTGACCGACTGCCTGTTTGTGTGGCTGCTGCTCTATCTCGCCGGCAAGGCATCGGCCAAGGCCATCACCACAGGTGAGCCGGTTTCGCTGAGCGTGATCTTCCGCGGGCGGTGAGGCTTTTTCTGTTTGCCCTTTAGTAGGGACCTTCCGTGACGAACTTGCCCAATAGAACCGTTGGGTCCTTCTTGAACCCGATGTGATGGTAGAACTCGATCACGCCCAGATTGCTCTCTCGTACCATCAGCATGATCTTACGAGCTCCGCATTCGACCAGGAAGGCCTCCGCCGCGCCCATGATCTGCTTTCCAAGACCGCGTCCTTGGCAGTCGGGCGCCACCGAAACGTAGTAGATCCATCCCCGGTGGCCGTCATAACCGGCCATGGCCGATGCGACCAGCCGGTCTCCCTCGGTTCCGACAAACACCTCGCTTCGTTCCTTTCCGGCAGCGTCGCGGATGTCGACGTATGGGTCGTTCCACGGCCGAGCCAGCTCGCAGGTGCGCCAGAGGCCCACGACCTCCTCGATATCTGCCTCCGTGATCGGCCGTATCTCCACGCTCTAGGGCTTCCCTGCCGGCGCTTCGGGCAGCAGGTCTGCCGGCCTAAGCTCGCGAAAGGCCACATCCATCGCGCGAAGCCGGTCCAAATGCGGTAGCAAGCGAGACAGAAACTCCTGGTAGTTCCGGCCCTGCGGCTGCGACCATCCAACCTCACTGAGCGCGCATAGGCGGGGCCAAGCCATGTACTCCATGTGCTGCGGGCTGGAGATGTACTCCGACCAAAGCTGTCCTTGCACACCCAACACATGCTTCGCCTCCTCAGGTGTCAGGGCCGAGGGCACGGGCTCGTAGCCGTAGATCTTCTGGATCGGTACGTATCCGCCGATCGCAAGCGGCTCGGACTTCGGATCGTTGGACTGGTAGTAGTCGAAATAGGTCCAATCCGTGGGAGCCATGACAACGTCGTGACCGCTCTTGGCCGCGGCGATTCCGCCGTCGATTCCTCGCCACGACATAACGGCGGCGCCGGGCGCCAGGCCGCCTTCCAAGATCTCGTCCCAGCCGATCAGGTGCCGGCCCTTGGAAGTGAGGAACGCGTCCATCTGCTTGATAAACCAGCTTTCAAGCTCGTCTTCGTTCTTGAGACCCAACGTTTTCATCCGCTGTTGAGCCTGTGGGTTGTGCTTCCATGGCTCCTTCCAAACCTCGTCGCCTCCCACATGAATGTAGGGGCTGGGAAACAGGTCCATGATCTCCGTGAGGACGGTCTGGAGGAAGCTGACGGTGGAGTCGTCGACGTTGTACACGTTGTCCCCGCCAACGAACGACGGATCGCCCCCTCCGGCCGCGATCTCGAGCTTGTTTCCAAGGTCCGGATAAGCCTTGATGGCCGCCATCGCATGGCCTGGCATCTCGATCTCTGGGACGACGGTGATAAAGCGGTCCTGTGCGTAGCGAACGATCTCCCGGATGTCCTCCTGCGTGTAGTAGCCGCCCGGCAGGACGCTTATTGAACGGGTGGCGCCCCGAGGGTTCATCTGGGAGAAATCCGTGTTGGAGCTCAGCTTCGTGAGCAATGGAAAGTGCTTGATCTCAACCCGCCAGCCGTTGTCGTCCGTCAGGTGCCAGTGGAACTTGTTCAGCTTGTGGAGGGCCATCTCGTCCAGGAACTTCTCGACAAAGCTCTTTTGCTCGAAGTGGCGCGCAACGTCCATCAGCGCTCCGCGCCAGGCAAACCGAGGCACATCGGAAATGTGGACGCACGGAAGGACCCATGCCACTCCCGAGACCTGCGACGGACGGAGGATCTCGGGTGGCAGCAGCTCCCGAAGCGTCTGAATTCCGTAAAAGATTCCTGCCGGCTGGTACGCGGCGATATCGATCCGGTCATCCTTCACTTGTAGGCGGTATCCCTCGGGACCCAGCTCTTTCAGATGAGAGTCGAGCCGGAGGTTGATCGCGCCGGCTCCGCCGCTTCGTGCCACGTTGAACTTGAACCCTGTCGCCGGCCTAAGATAGTCTTGGAGGCGCTTCCCTAAAGCCTCCTGACCGGAGGGAACCGAGATTCGGCAGTCCTTGGTGATCTCAAAACGTCCCGGATCGACGACCACGGACTGTGGCTTTGGAATCAAGGAAAGGGTCGGCGCCGTTTGTAGAGCAGCAAGAATCGCAAGCATGGAACCCGAATGATAGCGCGTTCAATCGAATCCGTGAACCCGCCACCCGCAGCTATCCCGAACTTCCGATTTCCTCACATCTGGTAGCTGGAGCCGCGCGTCCTGTATCATGGGGCACCTGCCCAGAAGCGGCTCTAACCACCATGAAACAAGCTTGGCTCGCATCTTTCGCCGCCGTGGCCCTGATGTCCGGCTGCACCGGCTCCAGTTCCGGCGGAGGCTCTGGATCAACCGGGGCGACCTCGACAGCCACGACCGCGCCAAAGGCCGAAGCCCCCGACGCCCCCACCGGCGAAGGAAAGATCGCGGGCGCCATCGATGTCAGCGCCTTCAAGGGCGGCTATGACATCGACTTCTATCAGCAGTGCGCCAAGGAGTTCGACGCCAAGAATCCGGGCGTTCAAAGTACGGTAACCGGCGACCCGAGGATTTGGGAACAGCTGCAGCCGCGGATGGTCGCCGACAACCCGCCGGACCTGATGTTCCCTGGCTGGGACATGCACTTTTGGCTCTTGGCCGAGCAGGGCAAGATCATGCGATTGGAAAAAGCGCTGGCCAGCCCTGCCGCGGAGGGCAAAGGAACTTGGGGTGACTCGTTCGATCCCGCGATCCTCAAAATGGGCCAGCTCGACGGCAAGCAGTTTGTCTTGCCCTACTACATCAACCTGCAGGGCTGGTGGTACGACCCGGGAGTCTTCGTCAAGAACGGGTGGACGCCTCCCAAGACTTACGACGAGCTGCTGGCACTCTGCGAGAAGATCAAGGCGAAAGGGATGGCGCCGCTCACGTTCCAAGGGCAGTATCCCTACTACATGCTCGAGGGCATGGTCTTTCCGTGGATCGTGAGCATTGGCGGCATTCAGGCGATGAACGACTGCCAGAACCTGACTCCTGGGGCTTGGAAATCGCCGGCGGTGCTTCAAGCCGTCAGCATGATCAAGGAGCTGAACGACAAGGGCTACTTCGAGCAGGGCGCCGTCGGGCTCTCCCACACGGAATCGCAGACCGACTTCGTATCCGGCAAGGTCGCCATGATCCCGTGCGGCACCTGGCTCTACAGCGAAATGAGGAAAACGATGCCTCCCGGCGCCAAGATGCAGTTCATGCTGCCACCGGTGGTCAAGGGCGGCAAGGGCGATCCGAGCGCGCTGGAGATCGGCATCGAACCTTGGATGATTCCGTCCAAAGCGAAGAATCCCAACGGCGGCGTTGCTCTCTTCAAATACATGACGAGCCTGAGCAAGGCCAAGCAGTTCGTCGCCGAAAAGGGAACGCTGATGGCGATCAAGGGAAGCGACCAGACCCAGCTTCCGGAGACGCTGGTCGAAGCCGCCAAGGCGTACCGGGCAAGTAAGACGCTTTGGTCCAACCAGGCTCGCTACTGGTATCCCGAAATGCAGAAGGATCTCGAAGGCGACATTACCGGCGTGCTCAACGGGGAGATGACCCCGCAGGACTTCTGCGACAAGGCCGAAGCTGCCGCCGAGAAGACGCGCAACGATTCCAGCATCAGCAAACATAAGGTGTAGATGCTGGGTGCCGTGCTGCTGATGGGATTGTTGGGAGCGCTCGATCTGCCTCCCTACCATCCCGACCGTCCTCGTACCGACTGGCTCCTTCGTCGCGAGCCGTTCCACGCGCAGCTCTTTCGAGGGTCCGGAAAAGACGAGATTGTGCTATCCAATGGGCTCGTCTCGCGCACGTTCCGCCTATCTCCTGATATGGCGACCGTGCGGCTGGACAATCTGATGACGGGTGAATCGCTCTTGCGGACGGTCGAGCCGGAGGGTTTCCTTACCATCGATGGCGCCAAGATCGCCATTGGGGGTCTTACGGGTCAGCCCGATCGCGCCTATCTCACTCCGGAATGGCTCGACGCCATGAAGCCAGTCCCCGGCGCCATGCGCTACGAATCGCTGGAAGTTGGAAAGCCAGCCGAGCGAGTGCCCTGGGTCCGAAAGCGTCACGGCTCGCCGAACGCGGTCTGGCCTCCGCCGGGAGTCGCCATCACCTTTCATTTTTCGATGCCGGAGGGCAAGTACAAGGGGCTCAGCGCGTCTGTCCGATACGAGCTGTACGACGGCATTCCACTCATTTCGAAGTCGATCTCGGTCGAGAACGGAACCATGGCAACGTTCAAGTTGGATTCTTTCGTGAACGAGCGCCTCGGCATGGTGGAGAGCGAGTCCGTGGTCGATACGCCGAACGAGTGGATGAATCCGCCGATCACTATCGCCACGGACTACTCGTTCGGAGGCATGGCGATGAGCGCCTCCAACCGGACCACCTATTGGGAGACTGACCCGGACTACACGACGCAAGTCAACTACAACCTGCAGACACCGTGCCTGCTGGAGACCCACCCGCCCCTCGGCCCGGGCCTCGAAATCGCTCCCGGCAAGAAGCTTCAGTCCTTCCACACGTTCGAGCTGATCCACGATTCGAGCGATCGCGAACGGCGGGGTCTGGCCGTCCGCAAGATGTTTCGAACCCTTGCCCCCTGGTGCACGGAGAACCCGATCATGCTCCACCTGACCTCCACGGATCCTCAGGTGGTGAAGACGGCGATCGATCAGGCGGCAGACGCGGGCTTCGAGATGATCATTTTCAGCTTTGGCAGCGGCTTGGACATGGAGGATGTGTCTGCCGCCAACATCGCCAAGTTCAAGGAGTTTCACGACTACGCCAAAAGCAAGGGCCTGGAAATGGGAGGCTATTCGCTGCTGGCGAGCAGGCACATCGACGACAAGAACGACGCGATCAACCCGAAGACCGGCAAGCCGGGCGGCGCGATCTTCGGCTACTCGCCGTGCCTCGGCAGCGAGTGGGGCGAGAGCTATTTCAAGCACCTGAAGACCTTCCTTTCGGAAACCCACTTCGATCTGCTGGAGAACGACGGCAGCTATCCGGGCGACGTATGCGCTTCGACGGCGCATCCAGGCCACAAGGGTTTGGAAGACTCCCAATGGACCCAGTTCAACGCTATCGCCGACTTCTACCGCTGGTGCCGGCAGACGAACGTGTATCTGAACGTCCCCGACAACTACTTCTTCAGCGGGTCGAATAAGACCGGCATGGGGTACCGCGAGACCAACTGGTCACTGCCCAGAGCCCAGCAGCACATCCACGCTCGCCAAAACCTTTACGACGGGACGTGGGAGAAGACGCCCAGCATGGGCTGGATGATGGTGCCATTGGTGGAGTACCAGGGCGGAGGTGCGGCGGCGACAATCGAACCGCTCAAAGAGCATCTGCAGGATTACGGCCTGCACCTGGCAAACAACTTCGGCTATGGCGCTCAAGCCTGCTACCGCGGACCTCGTCTCTACGATTCGCCGGAGACGCGTGGCGTGGTTAAAGGATGGGTCGACTGGTTCAAGAAGTACCGGGACATCCTCGAGTCGGATGTCATCCACGTTCGAAGGGCCGACGGCGTCCACCTGGACACGGTTCTGCATGTGAATCCGCGGCTCGCCATAAAAGCGATGGCTGTGGTCTACAACCCGACCGATGAGCCCCTCACCGAAAACGTAATCCTTCCGCTTTACTATTCCGGCATCGAAGGAACTTGTTCGATTGAAGAAGAGCACGGCGTCCACAGCGTGAAGTTGGACGCAAATCACTCCATCACCCTCCGCCCCACCGTCGGGCCCCGCTCCTGCAACTGGTACGTCATCCGATGACGGGCGGCGCGACCCGTCGCGGACAGACGGGCTTCGTCGTGGGTTTCCTTGCTCCTGCCGTCTTGATCTACGGCCTGTTTGTGGTCTGGCCACTTATTCAGGCCTTCGCCATGTCGCTGTACAACTGGCAAGGCATTTCGATGGACCGCCAGTTCATCGGCTTTAAGAACTTCATCGACCTCAAGGCCGATTCCGACTTTCACCACGCCCTGATCAACAACCTGCTGCTCCTCTTTGTGGGAGGGGGCGTGTCACTCGGCTTGGCACTGCTGATCGCGCACGCTCTCCAAGACAGCGGGAAGCTGTCGAAGACCATGCGCAGCTTCGTTCTGTTCCCGCAGATGCTTTCCTTGGTGGTGGTGGCCCTCCTATGGAAGTTCATTTTCAATCCGCGAAGCGGCCTCGTGACCAGCGCGATGAACGCCCTGCACCTGGGTCAGTACGCCAAGACCTGGCTGGCCGACGCCCATACGGCCTTGACGGCAGTGGGAATCTCCTTCGTGTGGTGGGCTTGCGGCTTCTACGTCATGCTGTTCACCGCCGGAATTCGAGCGATTCCTCAAGAGGTCGGCGAGGCTGCGGAACTCGACGGCGCGAGGGGCATCCTCCGCTTTCGGCAGATCACGTGGCCAATGCTCTGGTCGATTAAGAGAATCGCCATTGTCCACGTCACGATCACCGTGATGAACGTGTTCGTCCTCGTGTATCTCATGACGCGCGACGGTCAGACCTCGACCGACATGATGCTGACCCTCCTTTATCGCAACGCTTTCAAGTTCTCGAAATACGGCTATGCGACGTCGGTCGCGGTGGCCAATTTTGTGGTGGTTATGATCCTCAGCGCACTCATTTTGTTCGCGTTCCGAAAGAACCCGGAGACTTCTCGATGAGCCTTCTTCTTCTCGCCGGAGCTGTCCTCGCGATTTCGTCCCCGCCCAAGCACACGTTTAGGGCCGAGGGTAGCCAACTGCTGCTCGACGGCAAGCCCTTCCAGATTCGATGTGGCGAGATGCATTACCCTCGCGTACCCCGCGAGTATTGGCGCGACCGGTTCAAGAAAATGCGCGCCATGGGCCTCAACACGGTTTGCACTTACGCGTTTTGGAACCTCCACGAGCCGAAGCCGAACCAGTACGACTTCAGCGGCAACAACGATATCGCGGAGTTCGTGCGCGAGGCGCAGCAGGAGGGATTATGGGTGCTGCTCCGGCCGGGACCTTACTCGTGCGCCGAGTGGGAGTGGGGCGGCTTTCCTTACTGGCTGGCTCGAATTCCGAACATCAAAGTTCGGACAAGCGACCCGCGCTTCGTGAAAGCCGCCACCGACTATCTTCACCATCTTGGCGAACAGCTTGCGCCGCTGCAGGTGACGCACGGCGGACCGATTCTGATGGTCCAGGTGGAGAACGAGTACGGCTCTTTCGGCAGCGATATGACCTACAAGCGGTCTATTGAGAAGGCCCTTAAGGACGCCGGATTCGACACACAGCTTTACACCGCCGACGGTCCTTCCGATTCCATGCTTGCCGGCGGCACTCTGCCGGACGTGCTGCCCGTTGCGAACTTCGGCGGCGATCCGGCGGGCGCCTTCAAAGAGCTCGAAAAGTTCCGCCCCGGCACTCCCAAGATGTGCGGCGAGTTCTATCCCGGCTGGTTCGACAGTTGGGGCAAGCCGCACGCTCACACGTCGACCGAAGCGCTGGCCAAAGACATCGAGACGATGGAGGATGAGAAGGCGTCCTACAGCCTCTACATGGTTCACGGCGGCACCACGTTCGGCTTCATGAACGGGGCGAACTGGTACGACAACGGCTATTGGCCCCAGACGACCAGCTACGACTACAGCACAACCATCGACGAGGCGGGACGGCCGACGGACAAGTTCTACGCCTTTCGAAAGGTCGTTCAGGCCCATCTAGCCCCCGGCGAGATTTTGCCCGATCCCCCGCCGGCGCAGCCTGTGATCTCAATTCCGCCAATCGACATGAAGCCAACCGAGGCGCTGTTCGACATAATCGGCAAGCCGGTCAAATCAGAGCAGCCAAAGTCGTTTGAGGACCTCGACCAAGCCTACGGCTTCGTGCTTTACCGAACCTACTTGAAGGAGCCGATCAAGGGATCCATCGAGTTCCAGGACCTCCGCGACCGGGCCCAGATCTTTGTGGACGGCGGCGCCGTCGGCACGGCCTATCGCGGCGACAAGCCCCAGAAGTTCGACCTCGATGCACCCGAGGGCTCGCGCTTGGACATTTTGGTCGAGAACATGGGCCGCATCAATTACGGGCCTCGCCTCATCGGCGAGCACGCAGGCTTGGGGCCCGTCCTCGCAGATGGAAAGCCGATCAGCGGTTGGGAGATGTACAAGCTGCCGTTCGACGAGGCGCCGGCACAGACCGCTCCCGCGCACACGATCATGCCCGGTGTGCCTGCAGTGTTCAAGGGCACTTTCAACCTGTCCGAGACCGGCGACACCTTCTTGGACACACGCGCCTGGACAAAGGGCGTTGCCTGGATCAACGGCCACAACCTGGGACGGTTCTGGAGCGAGGGTCCCCAGCAGACGCTGTACGTGCCCGGCCCTTGGCTAAAGAAGGGTGAGAACGAGCTGATCGTTTTGGAGCTCGAACCCAAGCGGAAGCGGACGCGCAGCATAGCCGGCCTAACAGATTCCGTCTTTGGCTTGCAGCAGAAGAAATGAAATCGATCCTCACCAAGGCTGCTCTGGCACTGGCCATTTTGGCCATCGTGCTGCCTTTGGTGTGGGTCATGGTCTCGTCGCTGAAGACCGGCTTCGAAATAAACAGCGGACCTTGGGGCCTCCCTGCACAGCCGCAGTGGATCAACTATGCCCATGCCTGGGAGCAGGCGAACTTGGCCGTCACCCTCAAGAACAGCGCCTTGGTGTCGCTTGCGACCCTGCTAATCCTGCTACCTGCCGGCGCGATGGCCGCGTACGTGTTCGCGAAGTACCCGTTCAAAGGCTCCAACCTGCTGTTCGGCGCGTTCATGGGCGGCATGATGTTCCCGAACTTCCTGGTCATAGTCCCGCTGTTCTTCCTACTTAGCAGGCTTCACCTGCAAGACACGCTCCAAGGGTTGGTGGCCGTCTACGTGGCCTACTCGCTCTCGTTCACGGTCTTTGTTCTCACGGGCTTCTTCCAAGGGCTTCCCAGCGAGCTGGGAGAGGCTGCGATGATCGACGGCTGCGGCCACAGCGCGACGTTCTGGAAGATCATGCTTCCCCTTGCGCGCCCGGGCATGCTCGTCGTCGGCATTTTTAACGCGATCGGGCTGTGGAACGAATATGGCCTGGCGTTGGTCCTGGTCCCCAGCCCCGAGCACCAGACCCTACCTATCGGGATCGCCCGTCTTGCGATGAACCAGCAGTACGAGAGCGACTGGGGCGCCCTCTTCGCGGGGCTCGTAATCGTGATGGTGCCGGTCCTCACCGTGTACTGGATCTTCCGGGACCGCATCCACGAGACCATGTTGGCGGGTGCGCTGAAGGGCTGAGGGTAGCTGGTCTCGATGCATCCGAACGACCTCTGGCATTCCCCGGCGTTGGATGCGAAGCTGGCTCGACTTGCGCTGACGCCTGCTTCCTGGTTGTACGGCCTCGGGTGGGAGATCTACCTGGCCACCTACCGCTTCGGTCTCAAGCGAGCCCAAAAACCACATCGCCAGGTCGTGTGTATTGGGAATCTCCAGGTTGGCGGAAGCGGCAAAAGTCCGCTAACCCTGTTCGTGGCCGATCTGCTCCAGCGAGCCGGCCGGGAGGTCGTCGTTTCCTGCAGCGGGTATGGCTCGCCCAGAGCGGAAAGCGCTACGCTGGCTCCGGAGGGCGAGCTGAATGCGCGCGAATGGGGCGATGAGCCGGCGATGTTTCGCTGGCTTCGGCCAGACTTGCCGCTCATCGTGGGCCGAAAACGGGTGCGTGCTGCGGAGATCGCCCACGCCAGCTTTCCCAATTCGGTGATGCTGATGGACGACGGGTTCCAGCACCTCCCCCTGAGGAAGGACACGACGATTCTCCTCGACCCGCTGCACCCCGACAACGCCCGGTGCCTGCCCGCCGGACCTTACCGTGAGCCGCGATGGAATCGAAAAAGAGCCAACTTGGTGATTCCGGGAGAGTTCCATGTGGAGAGCGGCAGAACGGTACTGACGACGCCGCAAGGTGAGACGGCAAGCCCTGTCCGCTACTCCGTGCTGTGCGCCATCGGCCACCCGCTCGGCTTTATGAGCGCCTTGGAACGGGACTGTCCGTCTCAGGAGGGTCCTGTGTCTCGGGTGCTTCTGCCGGACCACGATCCGCTTGACAAGGGTAACCTTTTTGCTTCGCTGCACCCTGAATTTCCCGTCGTCGTGACAGCCAAAGACTGGGTCAAGTTGAGGGAGCGAGAGGACGTCCATGAGAGAACGATCTACATCGCGCGCCAAGAAGTCCGCGTGGAGCCGCTAAAAGCCTTTGAATCCTGGCTCCTCGACCGGACCCGAGCCGAAGCCTAACACGCTCTCCCGCCGCTTTTTGCGGAAGTTCGGCGAGGCGATCTTCTTGTTCTTCCAGAAGCGGATCCAACGAAAGTCGCCCCAAGACGCCGAGAGGGCCGGGGAACGGCTGGCCATGTTTCTCTATCTTGTGGACAAGAAGCACCGCAAGCGGACGTGCGCCAACTTGCGCATGGCCTTTCCCGAGTGGAGCGAGGACCGGATTAGTACCACGGCCAAAGAGGTGTTCCGCCACTTCGGAGGAATCGCCGGCGACTTCTTTCGCGGCCCTAGCCGGACAAATGAAGAGGTTGTCGCCAACATGGAGGTCGAAGGGTTTCACCACTATCGTGAGGCCGAGGCACTGGGCCGCGGCGTGCTGATGGTCTCCGGTCATTTCGGCAACTGGGAACGGTGCGCTCACTGGCTGGTAACCCAAGGCATCCAGCTGAGCGTCATCACTCGGGAGACGGACGATGACGGCGTTCAGAGGCGGCTTTCCGAAATGCGCGAGTCTACGGGCGTGAAGGTCCTTTCGCGAGGAGACTCAGCAAGAGAGACGTTGGTGAGGCTCCGGCAGAAGGAGACCATCGCCATTTTGGCGGACCAGAACACCGAAGAAGCTTACGGGCACTTTTTCGGCAAGCCGGCGGGAACAGTCCTGGGACCTGCCGTCTTGCACAAGAGAACGGGCGCGGTGCTTCTGCCCGGTTTCTGCGTTCGGCTTGGCTACGGCAAGTACCGCGTCTTCTTCAGGCCGCCGATCGACGTGGACAACTCGGCTCAGGAGCCGCTCCAAGTCATGGAGGAGGTGAATCGCGTGCTAGAGTCTGTTGTGCGGGAATATCCCGAGCAATGGCTTTGGATGCACGATCGCTGGAAATCGGCGCGAAAACGGGGCCTTCTTGACTCATGACCGACCCCTGCTTCTTGCTCATCCGTTTTGCGGCCATCGGAGACTGCGTCATGGCTGCATGGGCGGCAACGTCGATTAAGCTGGCGCATCCCGGTTCGACCATCGTTTGGCCCATCGAGGAGAGGTGCTCTCCAGTCGTCGACGGGGAGCTGGCCGTCAGCGAGATCTTCCCCCGCGAGAGGTGGAAGGAGAACCGCTGGTCGGCTTCCACTTGGCGGGAGCAGATCCACAAATACGCCAAGCTCCGCCGATGGAGCTTCGACTTCGGTATCGATCTGCACGGCCATCTAAAATCGTCCCTTTGTCTTCGCTTGGCCTGCCCGAGAAGGCGATTGGCGGCGAAAGCCAACGATGAGATCTCGAAAAGGCTGAACCCGTGCCTCCCATCGACCGGCGATCCGATGCACATGGTTGAGTGGAACCAGTTCGCATTGAATCAGCTAGGGGAGTTCCCCATGCCGGAAAGGCCGATGATGCCTTTCACCGTCGGCGCTGTTGACCCTTGCAAGATCACGATCTCTTTGGGCGCCAGTGAGGCTGATAAGAAGTATCCCCTCGATTCTTGGCGTCAGGTCGCGGCGCATCTGATCGGAGACGGCTTTGACGTGCGCTTTCTGGGAGGCCCAAACGATGCTTCCATCACCGGCTTGGGCATGGATCTGGTTGGCAAGCTGACCTTGCGCGAGTCTATGAACGAGATCGCTTCGAGCCGGCTCCACTTGGCTGCCGATACCGGCAGCGGACACATCGCCGCGGCGTACGGCGTTCCCGTGGTCAGCATCTTTGGACGTACCGACCCGGCGAGATTTCGACCCTACACACCCTTTGGCGAGGTGCTTCGCAATGGGGACGTGCCGTCAAACGTTCCCTATGAGGAGGTCATCTCGGCCGCCTACCGGCTCTTGGAGGCCTCTCATGCGGTTTCTCATTAGCCGGCTCTCCGCCCTTGGCGACACGGTTTGCTCATTGCCGGCGGCCGTCGCTCTCAAAGGACGGTTCCCCGACTGTCACATCACATGGGTCGTCGACCCGAGGTTTGCCGGTATCGTGGAGTGCTGCTCGGCCGTCGATGAGATCTACCGCTATAAGCCCAAAGTAGGGCAATGGCCCAAGATTGACGGTCCTTTCGATGTTGCCATGGACCTTCAAGGCCTCGCCAAAAGCTCCCTGCCTGTCCTCTTTGCTAAAGCGAAGCAGAAGGTTGGATATCACTGGCAGCGAGAAGGAGCCGGCCTGGCGTCCTCGGCCGTGTTGCCGGATCCGACGTCGTTTCATGTAGTGGACCAGTACGTGGACGTGGCACGTTCGGTGGGCGCCGTTGCCGATCGGGCCGCGTTCGGGCTCGTGCCGAAGCAAGAGGACATTCTGTCCGTGCGGGCAAAGCTGAAGCAAAACGGAATCTCTGGCCGATTCGTCGTGCTGAACGCCGGCGCGGGATGGGCGACCAAGCGGTGGCCGGCGACCCACTTTGCGCGGCTGGCCGATCTGATTCATGGCGAGGGCGTGCCATGCGTCCTTGTCGGAGGCGGCGCGGACGCTGATCGAGCGGCGGCAGAGGAGGTGACCGGAAGAGCGGATAATGCGCCGGTCAACCTGCTGGGGCAAACCTCCGTGCGCGAACTGGTCGCATTGATCCGCCTGGCAAGCGCTCACATAGGCGGAGACACGGGCAGCTCCCACATCGCGGCCGCGCTCGACGTTCCAGCGATTGGACTTTACGGCATCACGAATCCGCGCCGGTCATGTCCTTACGGCCAGATCGAACGGTGCCACTATGAGCCGCTCGGTTTGGATAGGATCAGGCCTGAAGACGTCTTCGAGTCAGTCCGGCAGGTGCTGGCTGCGTGACGATCGAAGAAGCGACGCGTCTGCGCCAAGGCAAGCGGCTCGTGTTCACCAACGGGGTATTTGACGTGTTGCATGCAGGACATGTCCGCTATCTGCAGCAGGCCTCTGAGCTGGGCGACCTACTGATCGTCGGGATCAACAGCGACGGCAGCGCTCGCAAACTCGCCAAGGGACCCGGAAGACCCATAAACACCCTGGAGGACCGAATGGAGGTTCTTGAGGCCCTACGAGTAGTGGACGGCGTGGTCCCCTTCGACGAGTCCACGCCAGAGGGCCTGATCGAGCAGTTGCGGCCGGAGGTACACGTCAAGGGCGGCGATTACACGGAGGATCGTCTTCCCGAGGCGAAGATCGTCAGGAGCTATGGCGGAGAGGTGGTGATCCTTCCAACCCTTGAAGGGCGCTCGAGCACTAGGGTTATCCGCAGTCTGGGCCTGGAATGAAGCTGTTCGATCCTGATCCGACGCAGCGTTGGCTGTTCTGCATGACGCATCCGGACGATGAAATATCGATCTGCGCCTGGATCAGGCGATTGACTCGGCTCGGCGTGCCTGTGCATATGAGCTGGACCCATAGCAACGCCATTCGGGAAAGGGAGGGCCGCACCGCCGCGCACCTGTTAGGCGTGCCGCAGGAACGCCTTCACTTTTTTGCCGCCACCGACGGGTCGGCATGCGATGAGATGGCTGAGCTGCTCCCGCAATTCCTCGACCTCATGGACCGTGTGCAGCCAACGCGGGTGTGCTGCGGCGCGTTCGAGCAGGGCCACATCGACCACGACACGACCAACTTTCTGGTGAGTCAGGCGTATGGTGGCCTCATTCTGGAAATCCCTTTCTATCACACATACGTGACTCGGCTTCAGACCCTCAACCGCTTTTCCGACCCGCGCGGTCAGGAGATCCTACATCTCGATCTCGACGAGCAACGGTTCAAGAAGGTGGTCGCACGGCAGTATCCTAGCCAGAACATCTGGAACGTTCTGCTCTGGTATGAGATTTCGCAAAACGCCCGTCTGCGGCCCATGACGCTGGCGCACACAGAGCGCATGCGAATGAAGGGAGACACCAACTACATGCGGCCCAATCACCCACCGCTGCTTGCAAGAAAGGTCTCGCGGTCCGACGCCTGGCGCAGATGGAGACGGGCAGTGAGGGCGTTCCGGCGACACCAGCGCAGGGAGTCCATGTGATTCGCATCGGTTTTGTCGGCGTGGGAAGCATGGGACAGTGCGCTCATCTCAAGCACTACGCTTCCTTGGCCGGCTGCCAAGTGGCAGCTATCGCGGAGCCCAGAACGCAGTTAGCTCAGAAGGTTGCGGCCCGATATGGTGTCGCAAGGGTCTATGCGGACGCAACTTCCATGATCGAAACCGAGAGGCTCGATGCCCTGGTGGCGATCCAGCGGTTTGAGCAGCACGGCTCGGTCGTCTTGCCGCTCTACCGCTTTGGATTGCCGATCCTGACCGAAAAGCCTTTGGCCTCCTCGGTTCCCGTAGGGGAGCAGATGCTGGCGGCTCTGGCGCAGGGTGGATCTTGGCACATGGTCGGCTATCACAAGCGAAGCGATCCCGCAACGGCCATGGCAGTGCGAGAAATCGCGAAGCTGAAGGATTCGAAAGAGCTCGGGCCGCTGCGTTACGTGAGGATCACGATGCCAGAGGGCGATTGGATCGCAGGAGGCTTCGATCAGCTCCTCACGACCGACGAACCTCCACCCGACCTTCCGCTTGATCCTCCGCCGCCGGGAATGGATTCTCAGACCTTTCAACGGTACGTGAGCTTCGTCAACTACTACATCCATCAGGTGAACCTGATGCGGCTCCTATTAGGGGAGCCTTATCGAGTCGTCTTTGCCGAATCGAGTCAGACCGTGATGGTCGTGCAAAGCGAGAGCGGCATTGCCGGTGTGCTCGAGATGTCGCCTTACAAGACGACCCTTGGCTGGGACGAAACGGCGCTCGTGGGCTTTGACAGAGGATACGTGAGGATAGGATTTCATGCGCCCCTCGCGTCCGCGCCAGGCGTTTTGGAGATCGGCCGCGACAATCGCGTCACTCGAATTGAGCTGGAGCAGGTTTCCGCCATGCGCCGCCAAGCGATGAACTTCGTCGCCGCAGTGAGGGGCGAGGCCAAGCCTCCCTGCGAAGCTCATGAAGCCCTGCAGGATCTTCGGGTCGCGGAAGATTACGTCCGGCAATCGTCGCGCCTATAATCGGCGCGTGATCAATCACATCGTCACGGCCGAATTCGACTACACGGTTCGCGACTTCGCCAAGACTTGGGCCAGGGAGATCAGCCGACGATTTCAGACGATCCACACGCACCTTCTGGCGGGCGTGGTCAAGCTGCCCGCAGGCGCCTACCTGTTCACCGATATGGAGCGGCAAGCCGGCCTCCAACGAGAACTACAGGCTCAAATCTACGATCAACTCGCGGCGGCGGGAGACTCGGTTCGTCTCTTGAACCATCCGACGCGCTCGCTCATGCGGTTCGACCTGCTGACCATGCTGTACGAGAAGGGTATCAATCCTTACCGATGCTTCCGCGGCTTCGAAATCCCTTCCGATCTTAGATTTCCTGCGTTCGTCCGACAGGAGAACGACCATCACGGAAGCCGCACGCCACTCCTTCACTCCTGGTCAGACTTGGAAGAGGCGTTCATCCGCCTGAGCCTTCAGGGCATTCCAACGGAACAGATGCTGACAGTCGAGTTCTGCGATGTCTCACAAGACGGGCTGTACGTCAAATACGCCGCTCAACGGATCGGCGACCGGGTGATCAACCGCCACGTGCTGCCCAGCACCGACTGGATCGTCAAGGGGACCAACACTAACAATCCGGAGTTTGTTCAACGGGAAATCGAGTACGTCCACGCGAATCCGCATGAAGAGGCGCTGCGCCAGATCTTCGACCTTGCGAACATCCAGTTCGGACGGTTGGACTACAGCTTCTTTGGTTCGAAGATCGTGGTGTGGGAGATCAACACCAACCCATCTTTCTTCACCGAAGGCTCCGAAAAGTTCGAGGTGCGCCTCCCAGTCCACATTCATTTCGCGGAGAGGGCAAAAGAGGCGTTCCTGGAAATCGACGTGCCCGACGACGGCACTCGAATTCCGATCGAGCTACACCTCAAGCCTTTCCAGCGACAGCCTTAGCCCTTTCTTCGCGAGCCGTTTCTTTGACTTCGTTCCAGGGAAACGAGCGTTGAACGGGATAGGGTCGAGCCGCGAGACCGCCCATCATGATCAGCGCCCTTCGGGGGATGCCCGACTGGTTCGGACCCGCGTAATGAGCGGTCTTGTTGAGATGGATGGTCACGCCGCCCGGAGGCAGCGGACAGGCGACCGGATCCTTCAGTACGCTTGTGTCGACGATCTCCAATCCGTGAATCCGCACGTCGCCGCCGATGCTCTGATGAGGAACGACCGGCCAGCGGTTGCTTCCCGGCATGAACCAAAGGCACCCGTTCTCGATCGTCGCTTCCTGAAGCGGCATCCAAACCGAAACCGACACATAGTCGAGCGTTGGGTCCCAATAGGCTTCGTCTTGGTGCCACGGGGTCGCAGCGCCGACCCCGGCGGGTTTGAAGATCGCATGTCCGATACCGAGCCCCGCCTCCGGACCCAACAGCTGCTTCACGATGCTCTGCGCCGTCTTGAGGAACTGCCCTTCGTCGAGCTGAGGCGCGTACTTGCTTGGATTTAGGATTTGAGGCAGTGCCGCCTGCTTCCCTTCCTCGTCGGTGCCGGCCAGGTCAAACTGGTCTCCCGACTCTCTGCCCGCTCGGCGCGAGAAGATGTCGTCATAGATATCTCGAACCTGCGCGATCTCCCCGGCCGTCGTGATCGGCTCGGTAATCGCGAGGAACCCGTTCAGATGAAAGTCGCGAATCTGCTCCACCGTGAGCTGCATGGCTGGATTATGGCTTAGCTCTTCAGCAGGTCCGCGCTGGACTGAAAAACCAGCTTGCCGTCGAGTTTGAACTCCGTCTCCACCAGATACTTTTCAATAGCGCCGACGTCGACTGTCACTCCCAATCCGGGCTTCTCCGGCAGATGGATTCGACCCGACACGGGTTCGACCGATTCAACCGTAATCTCTTTCGCAAGGGGCTTCGGCTCGACGGGGTACTCACACCACTCGTGCTCTTTGAGGCCCGCGTACGGGTGAATCGACGCAGCCAAAGCCAAATTCGACGTGAAGGTGTGGTTGACGAACTTGACGTTTCTCGTGTCGGCGTACATGGCAACCCGGTGCGCGTCTGTGATGCCTCCCACCCGCCCCGCATCGATTTGGACGAAAGCTAGCCTGGCATAGTCGATCATCTGCCTCGCCTGCGCAGCCGAGTTGCAGCCTTCGCCGCCGGCGAGCGGCACTCGACCGCCGAGGTCATGATAGAGGCCGAGTTCCGACCCTGGAAAGGGCTCCTCCAGCCAGGTGACCTTTGCGCCTTCGAGCGCCGGCAGCCGCTCTCTTGCGGCCTCCAACTCCTCCCAAACGGTTCCGGCGTCCACCATCAGGGCCCGTTCCCATCCCAGTCCTGCGCGAGCCGCCTCGAGATGCTCCTCGTCTTCTTTCAAGGAGCCCTTGCCAAAAGCTCCCCATCCGAGCTTGATCCCGGCGAACCGTTGTTGGGCCACGAGGCGGGCTCGAGCTTCCGTCTCCGACGGCGTATCGCCGAAAAGAACCGAAGCGTAGGGGGTTTTGGCGTAGCTCACCTCGAATCCGAGGAGTTGGTAAGCCGGCGATTGGAATCGCTTGCCGATCAGGTCCCAGAGGGCGATGTCGATGCCGGACAGCGTGTGATAGGACTGGAGGAGGTCAAAGCTTCCCGTTCGCACCTTGTGGTGGATACGCGGGATGTCCTCAGCCGAGTCGAGTCGTTCTCCGATCACCAGTTCGCCGACCGGCTTGCAGGCGCTGTGCGACATGGGAGCAACGAAGCTGGCCATAGTCGTGAGCGGCGAAGCCTCGCACTCTCCCCAGCCTTCGTACCTGCCGGCCCTGACCCTTACGAGCAACGCGTCCTGACTCCCGTCGCCAACGTCGAGCACCTGCGGCATACGGAGATAGAACAGGTCGACGGAATCGATCTTCAGACCTGGGCTCCCACTTCGATGACCACCGTCGTCGTGATCGATTCGCCGGGGTTGAGAATGGCCGTCTCACCGCGGGCCGCGGCATCCGACACATGCAGACCCAAAGTGGTGCATGGCTCGAGAATCCCTACAAGGTGGCCTTCGAAGCCGCCATAAGAGGCGAAATACCACGGAAAGGGAAGGACCTCGGGATCGAACCGGTATTCGAAGAATCGATGGCCGTCGCAGCTTTCCCACCGCATCTTTCCTTCATGCAGACCGTCGAGGTGAAGGAATTCGGTCGTGCCGTTGAACTCCGGGATGGTGTAACTGCTCCACGGCGCCGGGACCTTCGATTTGAGGCTGGAGTATTCGAGGGCTCCCGGACGCATCCGCTCGGCGGGACAGATGATCTTGTCTCCCGGCTCGATCCGGAGCGCGGCGTGCAGCTTCCAGAGGAACGCCAGCATGTGCTCGCCTCGGTTCGCAATGTGATAAGTGGACTCCACCGTCGTCCCCTTCAAACGGATCACTCTTTCGTAGCTGAGGTTGCAGAGGGACAGCCTCCCCCGCAGAGTGATCGTCTTATCCTCCAACACCGCCGCTAGGGGCAGCGTCCAAAGCTCTCCGTGATCTGGGCTGTTCTTGCCGCCGATCTCCTCTTCGATGTCATTGGGAAGAAGCTCGTCGATCCCTCCGAAAAAGTTAGGGTCGTATGGCGCGCCGATCGCTTCGAGCCTGAGAGGCAGCGAGGCGTTGCGCCAGAGAAACTCGTAGCCGTTCATCTTGAGGCTCACGATCCGGCCGCCTACTTCGGGAGCGACCACGAGCGAAAGCTGCTCGTTCTCGAGGCACATCACCTCCTCATTGTCCCACGGTTCTATGCTAAGGCTCATTCGTAGTCCGCACGCGGCAAGCCGGCGGTGAGGCCGCCGTCGACCGTGAAGTTTTGACCGGTGACGAACGAAGAAAGATCGCTGCAAAGAAAGACCGCCATGTGAGCGATGTCTTCCGGCCGGCCAAGGCGGGCCATCGGATGCAGCCTGATCGTCTTTTGGAGGGTCTGCGCCGGATCGGGGGTCGACTCAAGCCATTGCGTGATCAACCTGGTGTGGACATAGCCTGGACTGATCGCGTTGACCCGTATCTTGGGACCGAGGTCGATGGCCATCGCGCGAGTCATTCCTACGATTCCGGCCTTGGCCGATGCGTAAGCGGCGAATCCGGGCTCGGTCATCGAGGCGTGGACGCTTGCGATATTCACGATGGCTGAGCCATGCGCCATCAGCGAGTTGCAGGCCTGCGCCACCAAGAACATTCCGCGTAAGTGGACATTGTGCACATTGGTCCACTCCGAAAGGGGCAAGCTCGGAAACGGGTGATCGTAGTCGAACCCGGCGTTGTTGATCAGTAGGTCCAGACGTCCGGACTTTGCTTGGATCGTCTCCGCCATCCGCTTGATCGCTCCGGGATCGGCGACGTCTGCCACCACGGCGGAGCCGTCCATTTCCAGCGCCGTCTGGCCGGCCGCCTCCTGATCGACGTCATTGATCCAAACGTATGCACCGGCTGCTGCGAGCGCGTTCGCGCAAGCTTTGCCAATGCCGTTGCCAGCGCCGGTTACCAGCGCGACTTTTCCAGCCAGCGAGATTTCAAGTGCCATCGTCGTTCAGAGAGAGAGGCCGATCTTCAACCGGTCGCCAGGGTCGGAAGCGAGGCGCTCAAAGCATTGCTGGCCTCGATCCAGAGGCGCCAGGTCGGTCCAGGGCGAAAAGTCCGCTCGTCCCTCGGAGACGAACGCCACCGCTTCGGCGAAATCCGTGTCGGTGTAAGCGAAGGAGCCTTGCAGCCGGACTTCTTTCCGTACGATCTCCTGAAACGGCAGAGCGTTCTCGTTTTCGGTGAGCCCCAAAAGAAGAACCGTCCCGCCGTTCGCGACGGAGTCCACGGCCAAGCGGCGAGCAGACTGGTTGCCGACGGCCTCGAAGGCGATATCGAGCTTCTCGGCAGGCACAAAGCCGCGAGGATCGGCAGTTCGCCCGGCCCCCAACGCCTCGGCTGCCTTTGCTCGCAACGGATTGGGTTCTATCACCCACTCCACGCGAATTCCCTTTGCCTTTGCGACCACAAGGATGCATGCGCCGAGCGTGCCACTACCCACCAAAATCGCCGTCGGAAAGGAACCTGCCGTGGAAGGAACGTGTGATACGAGATGCAGGGCGTTGGCGAGCGGCTCGATCATGACGGCTGCCGCGTCCGAGACGTGCCCTGGCAACGGATGCAGGTTCTTCTCCGGCGCAACGACGTATTCGGCGAATCCGCCGTGAGTCTGGTCCATGCCCAGCAGCCGCCAAGTTGGGCAGCAGTTCTGCCTGCCGGCCCGGCACGAGCGACAGCTTCCGCAGGTGATCAGCGGATTGACGGCGACTCGCCGGCCTCGCATCGGTCCGTCGGATTCCACGGTTCCGACCACCTCGTGACCGAGCACCAATCCGGGCTGACGGCGCGGACTGTGTCCGAGAAAACCATGAAGGTCGGAGCCACAGATCCCCGTCGCGCGGACGCGGATCAACGCTTCGCCCTCCTTCGGAGTGGGTATGGGCATCTCCTGCATGGCCACCTGCCTCACGCCGGTTAGTACGAGAGCCTTCATTGGTTCTAGTTTGTACTTCCCGAGCGCAATAACGTGCGGCCCTTGAGCTTTCCTCGCTTGATGAGCCATGAGGTGCCGAAGCCCAATCCAAAGTAGATGCCGTAGACAAGAGCCAACACGCCCATCGAGATGCCGGCGTACAGGGCAACCAACAATCCAAGGAGGCCCACAGCCAGCCAAGAGCGCCAGACCAGCCTTCCAATCAGACCGGAAGGAAGGCCAAGTGTGCCAAGCACCAGCGTCAACCCCACAATCGCATGAATCATTGGGAAAGTCAGTGCCATGACGACTCCGGAGCTCGGCTCAACCTCCAACGCGCTATGGCGGGGATTGTTTGGATCGACATAGACGTCGATGGAGGAGCCTGCGGGATGCTTGGCCACCCAGTCGTAGCTCTCCGAGGCGCCGAGGGTTTGCACGGCCATCGAGCTCACCGCCATGTCGCGGCTGTCACAGATGCTCAAGCCGCAGGGGTAGGAGTATTCAACGTCTCGTCGATAAGATCCACCTCCTTTGCTGCCGCGGTGGTACGAGACGGAGCTTGAGACCATCGTTCCCCGCACCTTCGCAAAGTGACGCTGCGCGTACCCGCACTGAAACGCCGCGAGGCAACCCATCACCACAAAAGCCATCCCACCAAGAAAGAAGACCAGGCCAAATACAATCAAACATCCAGGCGAAGCCTGCCGCCGGTTCGACACGTTCACGCAAGCATGTTACGTTGCCGAGGCTTTTTTCGTTGAGGCCGAGAGATGTCGCAACCCTCTAGCGGCCTTTCGGCAATCTAGCTTCATGGGCCTATAATGGCCGACATGGGCAAGCGTGGGCGGAATGCGGCGTTCACTCGGTGGGTGGTTCTTTCTTCGTCCGTCGGACTCGCTGCCCTGCTTGCAACGGCGATTTGGCCTACAGGGTCGAAGCTTTCCCTATTAAGAGCCATCGTCCATCCCGCTGTTGCCTACGACGTTTCGCCGCCGCTCCGCTCCATAACGCCGGCACTTTTCGAAAGCGAGGACCCTGACGCCGATGCGCCCAGCAACTCGATAGCCCCGGGCAACCAGCAGGCGGCGCAAAATGCTCCGCCCATCGTCACGCCGGCGGGTTCGGCGGAGGTGGAACAGACTTCCCCCGGCACAGGACCCAAGCCGGAGCTCGTGGCCAGTTTCGATGGACTTGGCGCCGGTTTTGAGGGACCCCAAGGGACGGCGGTGTTCAGGAATCCCTCCGACAACACGCTTGCCGTGGGGCGCGACTACATCTTTCAGATCGTGAACTCACGCATGGCGATCTTCACCAAGAAAGGGCGGAAGTTCAAAGAGACGGGGCGCGTCCTTTACGGACCGATGCCCACCAACACACTGTTCAAGGGCTTCGGCGGCGCGGGTGAGAAGTTCAACAGTGGGGACGCCGTGGTCCGTTACGATCAGCTGGCGGACCGATGGCTCGTGGTTCTGCCGATCTTCCGCCGCGATCCGGAGATCGCCAATCCTCCGGAGCCGCCGAAGGCGGGAGGACCTGCCGGCGTCAGCGCCTCGGGTGTAGGCGGTCAACCGGGAGCTTCGTCGCCGTTGTCGACCGACAAATCTGCCGACCAAGCTCCACCCGGACGGCGGTCACCCAACGACAAGGGCGCCTATGCGATGTGCTATGCGATCAGCGTCGGCCCCGATCCTCTGGGAGCGTATTACCGGTACGAGTTCATCCGGCCGCTTTTCCCCGACTACCCAAGGCCCGCCATATGGCCGGACGGCTATTACATTCCAACCAGCACGGGCGACGACGTAATCCAGAAGCAAGCCTGCGTGGTAGATCGCGCAAGAATGTTGCGTGGAGAGCCTGCAACCGAGCAGTGCGTCATCGTGGACGGCGTCAACTTCTTGAACAGCGCCGACATCGATGGGAAGAGCCTGCCGCCCAAAGGCTCCCCCAACATAGTTCTTGCCGCCGGCGGAGCACAGCTCAAGGGCAACTTTGAAGACGACGGCCTCTATGCTTGGCAGTTCCACGTCAACTGGAACGACCCTTCGAAAACGACTCTCACCGGCCCGGAGAAGATTGCGGTCGCCCCCTATCACTACCTCTGCAATGGGCAGCTATCGAGGTGCGTCCCGCAGCCGGACACGACGACGCGCCTCGATTCCCAAGGCGACAAGATCATGGCCCGAGTGGTGTACCGCCGAATCGGCAACCAAGAATCGATCGTGGCAACACACTCCATCAACACGTCCGCCGGCGCCGGAGGAGTGCGCTGGTACGAACTGCGCGTTGGAAAGGATCGGAAGCTGAGCCTCCACCAGCAGGGGACCTATTCGCCCGACGGAGCGTTTCGTTGGCTGCCAAGCCCCGCGATCGACCACGACGGCAATATTGCGATAGGCTACTCGTTCGGAGGGCCTTCCCACTATCCCGGCCAGCGGTTCGTGGGCCGGCTTGCCCAGGACCCTCTGGGAAAGATGACGCTAAGCGAGGCGGTTTTGGCCGAAGGCGAGGCCCCGCAAAAGAACGGCCTCCGTTGGGAAGACTTCACTCAGACCGCCATCGATCCTAGCGACGATCGGACGATCTGGTATGTGGGGGACTACTTGAAGAAAGACGCCGCGGGTTACTCCAGCCGTATTGGCGGGTTTAGGCTTACGAAGCCGGAATCTAGGAATTAGCGATTGCGACAGATCGTGCTCCGCCATCGCATCCGATGAGTTGAGACGTCGTTTCGATTAGGTGGATCAGCGGAGCATCAGCGCCATTTCTGGCGCTCGAAAGAACGGAGCAGGCAGCCTTCACTTGGTCACCCGACAGCAG
>DASZPA010000395.1:0-6925 GCA_035550555.1 Fimbriimonas sp. | reverse complement strand
CTGGCGGAGCGTCTCCCGGAGTGGGCCACGCGTGGATCGATCCGGACCGTCGCGCCGCGGTCGGAGCGAAGATTCAGATAGCATCCGCTTGGAACTCCAGCAGTCGGGTTCTCTTCGAAGCTGGGGTCCACAACCGAATTCGCGGGGTCCTTCTTCCAGCCGCTTCCCTCTTCAAGAATGTAAAACCGGGTTCCATAAGCGTCGACGAACTCGTCGATCGCCCCGCGAGATAGCAAGACGGAGCGGTTCTCAAAAGGGAGCCTCGCCTCAGTCGCTTTCGTGTCCACCTTCACATGCACTGGAACCGGAACGTTCGTCTTGTTGACGAGTGCGACCAGAAGCTCCGAGCCACTTCGCCAGCATCGGGCCTGGACCGTTGAAACGTTGCAAGCTACATCCGGCGCTTTTTCGGCGCTATGGAGGAACGGCTCCAGTTCGAAGACCTCCTCGGCAATCTTCCCGCACTCGGCCCACATCGTGGGCGATTTCGGAAAAGCGCCGAGTCCGTGCCGGATGAAGCACTGGATGCCCGTGGCGCCATTCAGAATGCTCTGCCAAGTCATCATTCGCATCTCTTGCGGAGTGGGTTCGCGAGCCCACCACTCGTTGCCGCCAAAGGCCTGCGGCACGATCCACAGAGGAACCTCCCAACCGAACGACTTCCGAAGGTTTGCAATCGTATCGCCGGCATCTGTTGCGGGGCTGTTGGGAATCGGATAAGGATCGGCCATTGCGACGTCAATGGATTTTCGGTAAAGCGGCGCCTTGGATGGCGTATTGAACACTTCCGTGATCGGATGGTAGGGATCAAGATCGTGGACGATCTTGTACTGCTCCTCCAGCGAGAGCGGCGAGACGTTCTCGCCGTCCGGTTCGTCGCATAGATACCAAGCAAGGAGAGCTGGATGATCTTTGAACTCGTTGACCTCCTTCACAAGTAACTCCCGCTTGGCCTTGTCTGTCTCGCTGAGATTGCTCCCGCTCCCACCGCCTGAGAGGGAGACCAGGCTGTAGTTCACCTTCATTCCCAGCTGCCCACAGCGGTCCATGTATCGCTTTCGGTCAGCCAAGTCGGAGTGCTGAATGTCCTGGTAAGGCGAGATCATTGAAAAGCCCCGCACGAACTCCTCCTCCGGCAGCGTCGGCTGGACCGGCGAGTAGCAGTAGAAGCCGCATGGGAACAGGGGCAGTCCGTCCGTGATGAAGGCGCCGGTTAGCCGGTCGATCTTGACCTCGTTTGGCTTTGGTGGAAGTCGGATGACGTCGCAGTCGGCTGTCCAGGGTTCATGTGCCGTTGGAGCAACAAGGCAAGTCAGTTTTGACGTCCCCATCGGCAAGCCTTCCAAGGGAAAGGGAACTCGCCCAATGCCGCGCCCCTTAACAGTGCTCTGCACCGACTGGCCCCTTAACTGGATGAGAACCTTTGTAGGTGCATCATCCGGCAATTGGACTAGAACCTCACCCTGCTGTTCAGTGGTGTAGAAGCTCTGCCGTACGACCACGGGGGAGGACATTTGAGGCGAGGCAGAGACTAGAAAGGCCAAGAGGCTTGCGAGCATCGACAACGATTCTAGTGGTTATTCGCGAAGAGAGCTTAGACTCGGACCGTGACTGTGCAGACCTACCTGTTCTACAGCGGAAGATGCGAAGAGGCAATAAGGCTCTACGAGGAGGTATTCCCCGCCGAAGTCCTGTTCTTAGTGCGCTACAAAGATGGCCCGCCGGAGCTGATGCCCGAAGGCGGAGAGAACCTGATCCTTCACGCGACGCTACGGATAGGCGACACCGTGTTGAACTGTAGCGACTCCTTTGACGCCGCGGGGTTTTCCGGATTCGCGCTTCTGACCCACGTCGACACCATCGCCAAAGCAAAGCGGATCTTCACGTCACTCAAAGAGGGAGGGCGGGTTCGAGTTCCGCTCGCCGGAAGTCCTTGGGCAGCGCGGTACGGGATCGTCGAGGACAGGTTCGGAATCGTTTGGAAGCTCCAAGTTGACGAAACTGAGGAAAGAGTACAAGTGGTCGAACCTTAAAGTTCTTTAAGGCGTTTACTTCTCTGGATGCTCATCCTAATCGGCCTCGTGTTGCAGTTGAACCAGCCGCTCGATGTCGTGCGTGACCGCGCAGTGTTTGCGACGCCGGCGTTCGCCGGATATGAACCACACTTCAGCGGGGACGGGAAGACCTTCTTGACAGCCGGATATGACGGCACACTCGAGTTTTGGTCGGCGCAGCCGCGTGGAAAGACCGCATTCCTCGATGCTCTCCGCATCAAAGACTCGCCCGGCAACAGCTACAGCCTCAGTTACAACGGCCAGAAGCTTGCGATCTCAAGCCCAAAGGGCCGTATCGAAGTCTGGCAAAGGTCGCCTCTCAAGATGGTGGATGGGTTTACCGTCCCGACACCGGCCTACGGGTCGGTTCAGCTTCATCCCAACAAGCCATGGCTAATCTATGACCAAGGAGGATCGACCTACCGCCGCGACATTACGAATGGTCAAACGATCAAGCTGGACCTCACTGGGCCTCTCAAGCTGATCCCGAACACGACGACAGCAGTCAGCCTGGGTGGGCTGATCGATCTGTCCAACGGCAAGCTGATTCGCTCCTTTAGGTCCAAGCTGGACAACGATATGCCGATGAGCATCTCGCCCGACCACAAGTTGGTTGTGATTGCGGGCGAAGATCCGACCTGGACGGCTCCCGCATACGCCGCGTCTGAAAGCGCCTACATCCGACAGCAATCGCTTCGGATCTGGCGGCTCTCGGACGGGAAGCTGCTGCGTACCCTGCCGGGATTCTCAACCAGCGGGGGAACCGACACGACGGTTCTTTGGACGTCCAACCGAACGCTCAAAGCGCCAAGCCTTGGCTGGGAAAGAAATGTTCTGAGTGGCAAGCTGCTAAAGCGGTTCGACCCGATGGAATCCGATGCGTACACCCGGCCACCGAATGTGGTTCCGGCCATAAGAACCGAGCAGGGCAAGCAGTCCCTCGTCAAATTGACGCTGCCCGCGATGGGCGAGCAGGTTCTGCAAGCGACGCCGGAGACCTCCGGCAGTCTGCTCATCGAACATGAGCGCAAGGCGACTTACAGGGCAGGAGGGAACACCTCCGGCCGAATCCTCACGCTCGGTCGGCTCGTGCCAAATGGCGCTCTGTCGCCGATCGACGTGGACCTATCGAGAGTCTCGGGCGAATTGGGCAGCGACGGCAAAGGCCCTTACTTCGATCGCACTCTCATGTTTAGCTCCCAGGACACAGAGACTCTTTACAAGATGCGAGGGCGGCCAGGGTCGAGCAAGGAATCCGCATGGGATGTCGATCGGGTGGTAATGCGCCCTGGCAAGCCATCTGAGGAGCTTCACTATCGGTTTGAGGGAACGAACCCGGTGACAAAGTTCCCTCCCGAAGGCGGATATGGTCCATTCTCGAGCCGCGAAGGCGTCTTGGCCGGTGACCGGTTCATCTTCGCCAGTCCATTCTCGGCGAATTCGGTGAATTGTGTTTCCCTCTCGAGTGGCAAGATTCTTTGGACGCAAACAGAGCCGAAAATGAGGGTCGACCTGACGACTCTAAGCGCGTCTCGCGATTGGTTTGCCTTTAGCCAGGAGGACTACTCCAACCCTCAACGCAGCAGGCAAATGCTTTGCATCGGCAAGGCTGGCGCCGGCGAGATCCTCTTCCGAATCCAAACAAGCGGCGTTTACCAAACACGCTTCTCTCCCGATGGCAACCGCCTCGCCGTGTTTGGCGACTCCCTCGGCATCGTGGACCTAACTCAGCCCGAGCCAACCTTCCTTCCGCTCTTCACCCAAACAAATCCGTTTGGCGGGGATATGTCCGATGCTCATATCCTCTGGATAGACAACGGGCGCCGGCTGCTGATCGCCAACTCGCTAAGGCCGATCCAACTCGTCGATGCCGGCTCCCGGCAGCTCCTAGCTTCGCTAGGGCTTTTTGATGGGAATACTTGGCTGGCGTTGGGCGCGGACGGTCAGGTCGACGGATCGCCATCTCGAATGAATCTGGCAAGGGTGTGGACGGGGGATCACTGGGCGCTGCCGGTTCGAAAGCCAGGATTCTTCTTTGAGCTTATGAACGGTTAGCCGTTCCCTGCCCGTACAACGCAGCGATGGAATCCGAGTTGTTGTAGAAGATCTTGGGCGTCGTGAACGTCACGTACCCCACGAACAAATGGGGTCCGCCAGCTACCGCGCCAAGCTTCCAAACTGGAACTCGAACGGTGATCTTTGAGGGAGCGCGCTCCAATAGGTCGTCGCTTTCGTTGACGATGTACTTCCTTCCCTCGATCACCGGAAAGCTTCCGTATCTTGTCTGGCTCGGCGAAAGAAATCCGGGGCGTGAGTAAGACCATTTCTGAGTCAGCAGCGGAACGCCGACAACCTGGGGTAGGTGCCCGGAACCATAGTCGGGACCAGCCCCACCGCGAGTGATCACTTCGACGCGCAGACCGTCTGCCGCGTTTCGAGAGATGACGACTCCGTAAAGGGTCGTCCGGATGCCTAGAAGGGTCTTCGATTGGTCCGCGACGCCAATCCGCGAATGGAAATCGGCGAGCAGTTCCCTATCGGTCACGAATTTCAACCTCATGGAAAAATGTGGACATTGCGCCCGAGCGTCCGCCTCAGTCGGATAGGTGATCTCGCCATCGTCGCGGCTTGATTGTCCGTTTGAATTCGTATCTGACTGCAAGTATCGAATAAGCTTCGACTCCGGGTCGACGTCGACTTGGGTGTCCTTCTCAAACAAAGGCGTCTGGTCATGCCACTCGTACCGCTTGTAAGTCCGGTCATGAGCGGTCACGGTCCGGACTGTCGGTGAGGCTTGGTGCGCGCCCGAAAGCTCCACACCGATTGTGCCGTCGAACGTCCAGAACCGATCTCGAGCGGCGTCGTAGGTCGACCGGAACCCCTTTGGGAACCGATCGTCATCGGCGAGCAATCTGCCATCCCGATACTGATAGACAACGACATGCCCGTTCTTCCGCACGTAATAGTCCGCAAACTTCCATATTTCCCAGGAGGAGTTGGCGCCGGTTGACTTTCGGGTCATTACCCGCAAGTGAACGATCGGTTGGGAAGCGCTTATGCGGGCAGCGTCTCTCAAATCGGCAAGTGCCGAGGTCGGCTTGAGAGCCATCGCAACGACCGCCGCGACTGCCAGGCAACTGCCCGCGCCTGCAACCGCTCTACCGATCATTGCACGCTGGTTTTGCTTGCGCGCTGCCTGCATCAGGTTGCCTGCGGTTCGGTGGGGCTCAACGGCCTTCAGGGCTGCAAACCCAGCTTCGATTAGCTCATCTGGATGGGACATAGGGTTCTCCAAGAATGTGGATGAGGCGCTTTCGCGCGGTAAAAAGTCGGGATTTCACCGTTCCTTCCGGGATTCCCAGAACCACGGCGATCTCCTCAATGGAGAGATCATTGATCTCTTGCAGCACCAGCGGCTGCGCAAGCGCCGGTCCAATCTGGGCCAACGACGCCAAGAGCGTCTGAGCAGCATCGACCTGTCGATAAGGCTCGCCAGACGCCGGAATGCTTTCCTTGAGATCGGAGCGCGGCTTGCGCTTTCGGCTCCAGTGGGTGAACGTGTGAAACGCCACGCAGTGCACCCAGGTCTTCAGCCGAGACTCTCCGCGAAAGCTCTTGATCTGAGCCTTGGCCCGAAGCAGGCTGTCCTGCGCCAAGTCCTCCGCGTCCTCGACGTTATTGGTGAGCCCAAGCATGAACCGGTAGACACCGGCGTGATATGCACGGAAGAAAGCCGCAACGCAAGCTTCGTCGTTGCGGGCCACTCCCCCCGCAAGCTCCATCTCCGCATGCCTGCACTCTTCGGCCATCAAATCACTGAGCCAGCAAGAGGCCGATCGGTTCAACCAACATCAAGAATATTGATGACGGGGTACGAAGCCCCCATCGCATCGCCATGAACTTTGCTCCCAAGGACGATCCCAAGATCCCGTGCCAGGTCAGGCTCTGGGAAGGCAGAAGCGTTCTGGTCTTTGTCCATCCTCGGGAGTGGAAGCAGGTGGCAATAACGGGAGGTACTCCCATGGTCGTTTCTTGCCACACATTGGAATTCCCATGCATGATCAGTAGTTGGGGCGAGTTCTATCGGAGCGGGCAGCCTGATTCGGTCAAACCTTCGGATTTTGGCGTTCCTGTCCACGGGGACTATCCCGCAACTGCCCGGATCGACTGGCACGAAGCGATCCCAGACGTCCTCAGGATCGGCCTTGAAAGCTCTGCTGATTCCTCGATTGTCTGGAACTCTCTCGGTAGCCAAGAGATGCGCAAATACCTCTCGTTCATTCTTCGAGCAAGAAAGCAGAGCATCGTTCTCGAAAGGCAGTTGGAAGTCCTCCGCCAGATAGGATCGCTCTAACGCGGTCCAAACAATCCAAACTTGCCGGCGACCTCGATAGCCGTTTTGTGACATTCGGAGGCGAATCTGCTGCTGACGGGCTCCGGCTTCCAAGATGGCATGAGTCGGCGGCTTTTCGTCACGAATCGATAGATCGTGCAGGCGGCGAGAAAGGACCCTTCCAGAGCAGCGTGGTTTCCGTCGGGTAGCCAGAGATCCCTGCCCTGCTCGAGAGCCCGCACCTTGTCCCACACGTAACAGATCGGAACCAGCTCACTCTTAGGGGCTCCCCGCTGGATCTCCTTGTACACACCCATCTGGAAGTCCGACTCGTCCCACCCTCGTCGCGGCCACTCGACAAACAAGAGGGCCCTTGCGCCCGACGACAAAGCGACTTTCGCCAGTCTGATCGGCACCTCTTGTGAGTATCGATAC
This sequence comes from Fimbriimonas sp., assembly GCA_035550555.1. GTDB lineage: Bacteria > Armatimonadota > Fimbriimonadia > Fimbriimonadales > Fimbriimonadaceae > Fimbriimonas. The sequence continues at coordinate 103 of DASZPA010000395.1, read as the reverse complement.
TTGTGGCTGCTGCTGACGCTCGCTCCCTGAAACACGACCGCGTCCCACTTCCCAGTCTTGATTTCTGCTTCGATATCCGGTCGAGGAGTGTCGAGCACCGGTA
>DASZPA010000394.1:0-3641 GCA_035550555.1 Fimbriimonas sp. | reverse complement strand
TGACGCCTTTCGCAAAGGCTGACTTTTGGCCGTCGGGCGGGCGATCGCAGCAAGACTGGCGAGGCGCACAACTGCTGGCGATGGCTCGGGACCCTGTTGGGTGGAGTACAAAGGATGGCCATCGTCCGTGGGAGGGCGCGTTCTGGAATACCCAAATCGGTGATTTGGAAACGCGCTGGGTGTGGAAGCTATTGCGGGACGCGCTTTCCCACTGGAATGTCGTCAACTCCGATCGCGAGCACCGCATCTTCGACGAAGGTGGGGTCATGGAGCGTTTGCTATTCTATCGCGCGCATGACGACCGCGGCCCCTGGGACGTCGTCTCTGTCTCGCCAAATGGATTTCTGACCTTTCTTCAATGCTGGAGCGCCTTTCTCGCCGGCGGCGCTGCGCGTGAAGTTCTGCTTGCGAGCGAGGCAGCGTAGGAGCCATGGCTCTGGACCCTTGGTATAAAGTTGTCACGCCCCGCAAGGAGGTGCGGGAGGGCCGTTCCTTCAGTCCCGACGAATTCGCCATCGCTCTTGAGCAGGTTGTCGCCGGCACCGCACCTGAGGACTACCGCGACCCACTCCAGTTCTTCTCCCGGACTTATTTTACACGTGCCCTCACCGAGCATTCGGGAATGGTCCTTCGGCGTCTCGCCGGACAGACTGGTAACACCGCGCCAGTCCTGACCCTCGTAACGCAATTTGGTGGTGGCAAGACGCATACCCTGGCGACGCTTTACCACTTGGCGAAATCCGGCGGTCGGGCCGCCGATCTGCCTGGTGTTGCCGCCCTTCTTCGCGATGCTGGCGTCACGAATGCGCCAAGTGCGAAAGTCGGCGTCTTCGTCGGCAATGCGTGGGATCCGCGGCCAGGTCGTGAAACCCCTTGGCTCGACCTCGCGTGGCAGCTTGCGCGCGACGATGGCATCAAAGCACTGGGTCCCACCGCACAGACCACACCGCCGGGAACCGAGGCGATCGGCCGAGTGTTTGCCGCCGCCAACGGCCCGGTGCTCCTGCTGCTCGATGAAGTCCTGAACTTCGTAAATCGTCATCGGGCCATGGCTGACGGCTTCCACGCCTTCCTGCAGAATCTCACCGTGGCGGTCGCCGGCACGACCCAAGCTGCGGCCGTCATCAGTCTCCCGCGCAGCCAAGTCGAGATGTCGGAGTGGGACCAACAGTGGCAGGACCGTATCACCAAGATCGTGCGCCGGGTCGCCAAAGACCTTCTTGCCAATGACGAGTCCGAAATCAGTGAGGTCGTGCGTCGGCGACTGTTCGAAGACCTCGGCGATGAGCGCATTCGCAAGAAAGTCGCCAAGGAGTATGCGGACTGGTGTTTCGAGCGGACCGCTCGTCTGCCCTCGGAGTGGATGGCCGTGGACTCTGCGTCCACCGAGGCCAAGGCCAGGGATTTTCTGAGGGCCCGGTTCGAGGCCTGCTATCCATTCCATCCGGCAACACTCTCGGTATTCCAACGCAAGTGGCGCGCGCTGACCCAGTTCCAGCAGACGCGCGGCACGCTGGCCATGCTGGCACAATGGATTTCCTGGGCGGCCCGCGAGCATTTCGACAAAGCCCGACGTGAGCCTCTCATCACCTTGGGTTCTGCACCCCTTCAGGTGCCTGAGTTCCGCGCCGTCATTCTTGGACAAATCGGCGAGTCGCGTCTCGACACCGCTATTCAAGCAGACATATCGGGCGAGCCGAGCCATGCACGAGCGCTGGACGCCGACACCAAGGGGCCCTTGCGTGATATTCACCGCAGAGTCGGCAGTGCGATCCTGTTCGAATCCTCTGGCGGCCAGGTGGACAAGGTCGCACATCTTCCTGAGTTACGCTTCGCGCTAGGCGAGCCCGAGGTTGAGACGACGTCGATCGACAACGCTGCTACTGCGCTTGAGGCAGCGAGCTTCTTTATCCGCCGAGTCGGTACCGACGGCTTCCGAATTCATCACCAAGCTACGTTGAAGAAGGTGGTCAGCGATCGCCGGGCCTCGCTTGATGAAGAGACCGAGATCAAACCGACGATCCGCAAACTCGTTGAGACTGAGTTCGCGCGTGGTGCCAACATTCCGATCATCGCGTTTCCAGAGGACAGCTCGGCAATACAAGATTCTCCTCGGTTGACTGTCGTTCTTGTTGAGCCAGAAACAGAATGGAAGGACGGAGGCCCGCTTGCCGAGCGGGTCGGCCAGTGGACGAAGGAGCGGGGAAAATCGCCTCGCCTCTATCCAGGCTCGTTGGTCTGGTGCGCCAAGAAGCAAGGGCGCGAGCTTCGGGAGTGCGTTGAACTCTTGCTCGCTTGGCGAAGGGTCGCTCGCGAGGTGGCGGAAGGAGTCCTCGGGTCGGAGTTCGACCGAACCGACCGGGCCGAAGTTCAGGCAAAGGTCAAGGATTCCGAGGAAGCGGCAAAAGACGAGGTTTGGAGTGGCTATCGCTTCGTAGCCCTGAGCGACTCGAAGTCGGCGAATGGTTTGAAGGTCATCGACCTCGGCGCGGGCCACGCAAGCGCCAGCGAAACGCTCTGCGGCCGCATTTTCAGTGCGCTCAAAACTGAGGCCCTTCTGAATGACTCCGTGGGAGCTGGGTACATTGACCGGCACTGGCCCCCGGCTCTCAAGGAATCGGGCGCATGGCCGCTGACAAGCCTGCGCCAGAGCTTCCTCAACGGCACGCTTACTCGCCTGGTCGAGCCTGATGTGGTGCTGCGCCGAAAGATCGTCGAGTTCGTCGAACGTGGAGAATTTGGTCTCGGTTCCGGCGCGCAGAGCGGCGGCGGCTATGAGCGCCTGTGGTTCGCCGAGCCGATCGGCGCCGAAGAGGTGGCGTTCGAGTCGAGCGTGTTCCTGCTAACGAAAGCAAAGGCTGGCGAGCTCAAGGCTCAACCGGAGCCGTTCAAGCCGACAACGCCGACCTCTCTGGAACCGTCGCCTGAACCGATCGCCCCCGGCCCCAACGAGCCGAGACTTCAAAACGAACCATCGGCATCGAAATTTACGCTCTTTCGCTTGATTGGCGACGTACCTCCAGAAATCTGGAATAGGTTAGGCACCAAGGTCCTTCCTAAGTTGCGCGCGGGCGACGGCCTCAAGGTCGGGATCGAGTTCTCGGTAAATGTGGAAACTGCCGTCGCTGGGAACCTAGAGAAAGAGATTCAGGTGGTGCTCAAGGAATTGGGGCTCGATCAACGGGTTCGCGTGGAGCGTTCGTAGTCGACGCTCGGGATTCGTTCGAAACACCAATCGTGAAGTTTCTTTGGGTCGCTCTCGCCTGCCATCACGCGATTCAGATCGTACGCCCCACGGGAACAAGAAAGTTCAATAATGTCAGTCCGCTAGCGCGGCGTACTGGGTGCGTGCACTCCAGAGGTTCAGAGAAAGACGGGACTATAGAGAACGTCGGAGATGATATCCGGAGCGTTGTGGTGCAGAGCCCTTGTCTGAAGGCGCGCGAAATGGCGGCATTTTCCAGCGCGTTGCTTACGCGGAGACGCTTCTAGTTAGAGAACTGGCGGAGGGAGCGGGATTCGAACCCGCGTTACGGTTGCCCGTAAACACGCTTTCCAAGCGTGCGCCTTCAGCCTCTCGGCCACCCCTCCATCCTCAGGGCGCGGCACTATAGCCCCGCACTCTCCCCAGGCAAGCGTTC
>DASZPA010000393.1:0-1598 GCA_035550555.1 Fimbriimonas sp. | reverse complement strand
AGCTTCGCAATCGCCTCGCGACATCGCGACGAGTTCAGGAACTCAGTCGGATCGACCGGAAGCGGACCGGAGGGCAGCACATGCACGTTTCTGTAGGGCGTTCCAACCACGCAGTCCGCGAGGGTTGCGCCGTCCACGAGGGTGGTGAAGCCCTTGTCGTTCGCGGCGTTCGCGAAGTGGTGGAGCGACGGCCGCCGAAGGTCGACGTCCACGACCAGCACCCGCTTGCCGTCCATGCCCATAGCGACTGCCAGGTTGAGCGACACCGTCGACTTTCCGTCGGCGGGGCTCGGGCTGGTGATCGCCAGCAGCTTCATTCGGCGGTTGGGCATGGAGAACAGAATGTTGTTCCGCAGATACCGGAAGCCTTCCAGGAACGCCGCCGAGCCCGGAACCTCGCCGATGATCGGCATCCGCGTCCCGGCTCGCAGGCCTTGAACGTAGGGGATCGTAGAGAGCGTGGGGATGCCGTACGACTTCTCCGCAAACATCGGATCCCTCAGCCTCTTGTCAGCCGTCTCGGCGATGGAAACCGCCACGATGCCAAGCATCAGGCCGATGAAGGCGGCCGCTCCGATGAGAATGGGAACGTTCGGCGCGGAGGGCTTGCTGGGAGGGGTCGCCAAGGCGCCGATGTGGCCCGTCGGCTGCGCGGTTACTTCGGCAACAGCGAGCTTGTTCGACTGGGCGGCAAGAGTGCTGTACGTTTGGTAGTTGACGTCCACCTTCTCCTTGAGCACCGCGTATTGCCGCTGCTTTTCGGGGAAGTTCTTTACGTCGGAGGCGCGAGCGCTCAGAGTCTCTCGGTCTTTGCCGATCTCTCGCTGAAGACTGGCAGACAGGGTCAATTGTGCGTTGAGGTCGTTCCGCAACTGATCGGCTTGAGGGTTCCTGACGCTCTCGGTCGTGTTCGTGACGGTTCTTGGCAGGCTATCGACGATCTTCTGCTGATCGTCCACCGCCTTCTGCGCCCGTCTGACCGTGTCAGATTCCGGCGTGTACTGCCTTCGAGCGTCGTCCAGGTCCTTTCGATAGGTGAGAAGCTGCCCGTAAGCGGCTTCATACTCCGGATTTCGGCTGGTCTGAGTGGTGCCCGGCAGAGTTGCAGGCGTGGAAAGCAGCCTTCTGCGGATATCGTTCGCAGCGTTCTGCGCAGCCCCAAGCTGACTCTCCTTCATATCGATCTGTGTGCGGGCGTCGAGCCAGCTCTGGCTGAAGCTGTGCTGCATCGTTTCCAGATCGATGAGATTGCTCGATCGCTGAAATGCGGCCAAGCTCGCGAGCGCGTCGTTATACCGGTCGCGCTGCGTGATCAGCTCGCTGTTGACAGTTTTTTCAACTCGCTTGACCTCGCTGATCTTCTGGTTCATATCCGTGTCGAAGTAAGCCTGCGCCGTTGCGTTCGCCATGGCTACGGCGGCATCCGGAGTGGCGGCGGTGGCCGTGATATTGATGATGTCGGTCTCTTTCTGGGCTTCCGCCTTGACCGCTCCCGCCGGGGCCTCCTTGCTGACACCGTTCCAGCCGAATCCGCTCTTCTTGACGTCGTCGGGAAGGCCGTTGAACGCCGCATTCATAACGGCCGCGCCACTGATGAG
>DASZPA010000392.1:0-3823 GCA_035550555.1 Fimbriimonas sp. | reverse complement strand
TGCTGATATCGGCGACTTCGCGGCTGGAGCCGTCCGCGGCAGACTCGCTAACCCACTCCCGCCCCGAGTCGTCTCCATCGACCCATCCACCGAACGCTCCCTCTGCGCCACACTCGAGAAAGGTGAGCGGGTCCAGGTTATACCAGGAGTTTCCACTTGGGGCTTTGCATCCAAGATAGCGGTACGGATTCTGAAGGTCGCCCCTGTCGAACATCTCGTGCAGGTCCACGATCTGGCGGATCAGGGTCCCTTCAACCGCTTCGAATCCTTCTCTATCTGGCTCGTGCTTGCCTCTCCACTCCTCTTGAAATCTCTCCGGCTCGGCTTCAAACGCAGCAGCAAGCATCCCGAGCACCTCTTGTGCAGTTAAAGCCTGTCTATCTCGAACCTGACGAACCAATGCCAGAAGCGTCGCCAAATAGGGTTCTAGTTCCCTCCGATTCTTGGCTTTTTCCTTGCAAAGCTGTGTGATCGAAAGATAGAAGTCGCGGTTGGTCATAGGTCACTTCCGCGGAATGAGATACATTCGCTTTGATTACCATGAAAAGCCGAAGAAAATGGATGGCAAGGCTCAAGCCAATCCGCCCCGAAGGGGAGAGAATGGCGTTTTAACGATGGGATGGGGCGCCGGCCGTTGCACTGCGCTAAGCTGATTCGATGACGGCGCTTCTACTGGCTGCGGCCCTTACCGTGCAGCCGGATATCGACTTGCCGTTGCACAGCATCTGCGCCTCGGGCAACGAGATCTTGTGTATCGACAGAAGCCTCAGCCGATACGCAGTGCTAGAGAAGCAGCTTTTCAGGAAAGGAAGAGTCCACCCGCATTGGCGCCATCTAAATGGAGCATTTCTCCATGCCGAACCCTTGAGCCCTATCGGATTCGCGCTTCTCTACCGCCGGTCTAAGGCTGGCGTCACCTACGCGAACCTTATAGACGGCCGGTTAACGGAAAGTCTTATTCCGGCAGCCATAGTCGACGCCAAGAATGACGTGGCATCGTATGTCGGACGTGATGGGCGCGGTCGGCCCTATGCGTGTTTTGACGGCGTATTGCCGGCTCGGATGCTGCGATTCGATAAGACTTGGAAGGAGGTCGGCAACCCCTATCTCATCGGCGACGGGCATGTCGCGACGAACGAATTTGAAAACCCAATAGCCGACGAGGACGGCTCCATTAGGCATCTGGATGCGTTCGCCGGCAGCCGCCACTTGACGTGGAGAGTGCCCAAGGGCCTCGCGAAACGGTGCGACTTAACGAGCGGAAACCTCAGCGGCTGCTCTCCGGTGATTACTGGAGGCATCGTGGAGTCCGAAAACCAACGCTGGGAGCCGGAAGGAAAGTATTACGTCGTGAGCCTGCTTAAGACTCGCCAGGTTACGATCTCCCGCTGCAAACGCGATCTGTCCGGGAAGTCCGTTATCATTCTCGACCCACGGCATCTCCTAACGTACGACGGCCGATTCCGGATCGTGCGACTCGAACTGCTCTGGAAATCTTAAGCTACCGTCAACGGCCAAACGCCCATGACACCATCAGCGGGAACTCCGCTCTCCACAACGCGTTTCCATGCGACGCGTCTCGCTCACTCATGACGACGTCGGCGCCAGCTTCACGTAATGCTACTGCCCATCGTATTGCGTTCTCCAAGTAGAACGGCTCCTGGGTACCGGCGACCAGGTAGACGCGTGGAATCGTCGCCGGCAGGACGCCACCTGGCCTGTACCCTCCGCCCGGCGAGCCGGAGAGGATGGCACCGTAGACATCGGGGCGCCTTAGGCCGAGCGCCAGTGACAGCTCTCCACCTGCCGAGGCACCAAACACCGCAATACGTTCGACAGGCAGCGAGAGGCCGAACCTCGTCCGCGCCCACTTGCCTACCTCCTCAACGAAGAACTCCTCATGCGCCGCGAACCGCTCCGGGTCGAAAACCGGCGTGTACTCATGAAGTCGAGCCATCTCGTCTGCCAAGCCATGCACACCGACGATCATGGTGGACGGGACGTCGGCCGCTTCGAGGTCCGCGCCCCATCGCGAGATTCGCTGCCCATCACCGGCGAACACCATTGCCTGAACCGGGCGTGGCGGAACATACACGGTAACCTGCCGCCCGCCATCGTACTCAAACGTCTCCGTGACGAATTCTCCCCTTATAGGTTCGGCTCGGCTTGTGTTCTCACTCGTCTGGCTATCCATCTCAAATTCACCAAGTTCATCAAGAGTATGCCGTCGCACCAGTCGAAATAAGATGGCATTTGGAGGCTAACATAGTCGGATGATTTCAAGATTTGCCGGCGGGTTGAGTGGTAGTTCGTAGGCTGGAGGGGGACGAAACCCACGAAGCCGATCTTCTCTGGCTCCAATGCTTTGAGCGCGGGCTCAAGAGCTCGCTCGACGGCCTCTCCAAATGGAGGGAGGGGCTGGAGCCTCGCATCGTCAGGTTCGGTTTGTGGGATGAGGCAGGCATGCAGGCTACGCTGCAAATGTACGGCAAGCGCCTGCAATTCGAGTCTGGCGTCGTGATTCCAGCAGCCTATATATCCTCGATCGCTTGCGCTCCTGCGCGGCGGGGCAGAGGATATGGTAGCGCCTGCCTGAAGCACGCGTTAGAACACATGCGCGACGCCGGGCAGATTGTAACAACGCTCTCGCCTTTCGAATATGCCTACTACCGCGAACTTGGATGGGAGTGGATCAGGATTATCCGAGGCTACCGCGTTCCCAGCCGAATGCTGCGGGTCGTGCCCGAGACGGAAGACGTGCGCCTCGCAAACCCTCAGGACCGTCCTGGGATCGAAGAGGCTTACCGTCGCTTTTCTGCCAGATATCGGGGCATGGCCGTTCGCGACGAGGTCGAGTGGGATCTGGTCTTGGACGGCAGCAAGTCCTATGTGTCCTACGTGTACGTATACGAGAGCGATGGAGGAATCGATGGGTACCTGGTTATGCGAGGGGGTGGCTCCGAAGAGACCTTCCTGCCAGAGTTCATTTCGTTAACGCCTCAAGCACAGCGAGCTCTCTTGGGTCTCCTGCGCCGGCTCCACAACCAGGCGAAGACGTTCGTATGGGATGCGCCCGAGGACGACGGACTCTGGTCTCAGTTCATGCATCGCGACATGCACACCGGTATCGGTCCGGGCCTTCAGGGACGCGTCGTCGATGTTGAGGCTGCCTTGACGGCCTTGAAGCCGGCGCTTAGTGGCGACTTCGTTATCGATATCCAAGATCCTTTCGCTTCCTGGAATGCCGGAACCTGGCAAGTGGCGTTCGCGGATGGTGTGGTAACGGTTGCCTCTACCAAACGCGACGCTGAAATCCAAGTGGATATCCAGGCGTTTACCCAGGCCTTCTTCGGCGTTCTGCCAGTGACGGCGCTGCGAGGTCGCGATCGCATGGCGGTGATTCGAGAGCCAGCCTTCCAAGCTCTTCGTGGACTATTGGACGGACCTCCCATGTGGTACAACGGCCCGATTTAGAGGAGATTTGGCGTGTCTGGCCCAGCACGCTAAAGTCGGGAGTCCAGGTATCGTGCAGAGCCGAAACCGCTTGGCTTTTCGTCTAGCAAGTTAGATGTAAGCCAATGACGACGTCCACCCTTATCCGGACTTTGGCCTGGTGCGCAGGAATCAACTACGCGATTCTCATCTTATGGATGCTCGCTACGCGCACCGTGATGTTTCCAATGTGGCAGCGGATGTTCAAGGTCTCCGAATCGGACGCTAACAGGCTGAACCTGCTCGGCATCATGCTGTACAAGATAGGGATCTTTCTGTTTAATCTGGTCCCATTGGTGGCGCTGCTTATCGTCACTCGATGAGCATTCGA
>DASZPA010000391.1:0-10234 GCA_035550555.1 Fimbriimonas sp. | reverse complement strand
AGCGAGGCCGGCGGCTACGCCGAGTTTCTGCGCAAGTCGCGTCCCGAGATCTTCGCGGAGGGGCGCGTGGTCACTTCCGATGGCAAAGACCTGGGGGCGCACGAAGGAGTGGCGGGATTCACGGTCGGCCAGCGCCGGGGCATCCGTATCTCAAACAACTCTGGCAGCCCGCTCTATGTGCTACGCGTGGAGCCTGCCGAGAACCGGGTCGTGGTCGGCCGCGTCGACGAGCTTCTCAGGAAGGAGGTCGTCCTCGAGAACGTGCATTGGGCCCTGCCCGTGGAGCGGAGGATGAGGGTCATGGCGAAGATTCGCTACAACATGGAGGCGCAGCCCGCGACGCTCTTGCGAGGCGAAGTCCCGACGATCGTTTTCGACGAGCCCGTTCGGGCCGTCACACCTGGCCAGATCGCCGTAGCCTATCGAGGCAAGACCGTCGCCGCCGGCGGAACCATCGCGGCCTAGCTACTTCTTCCCTGGCTTGGACAGGAATGAGCCGGGAGGACCTCCTGGCACGGCGGAGACCTTCGGTTTGGGTGGGATCAAGTAATAGCCGAAATCCAGCTGATTGGGTTGCGCTTCGTTGTCAAAGCCTGCGTGGTCGTCGACGAGATTGGATCCTACGCTGTAGATGACGCCCGGCCGCAGGTCGTAGTGGAGCGGCTTCTCACAGAATCGGTCGATCGGCAGGGACGGGAGATAGTGCTGCGAGACCAGCTCTTGCAGGCTGGCGGGAGCTTTGCCGTCATGGTCGTTCCGGTAGAGCTGGACCGCAATCAGGGTGCGAACCAGCTCGGCGTTCGTCGATGTGGACACGGAAAGGCTTCCAAAGCCCGTGTTCGCCACGATCGCAATCAGATTCTTCCCGAGGGAGTTCGGGATCCGATTCATGCGAACCTCGTACGCCAGCTTCGACGGTTTCTTGGCTTGGTCGGGCGAGTCGCCATACTCGGCGTCGGGGTCTTGCGGCAGCTCCTTCGCCAGATCCGCATATTTCGAGATCCCGGGGTCCTGCTTCGTCCAAGGCAGCATGGCGTTTGAAATCTCGATGAAGTAGAGACCGGCAAATCCCTTTGCCGTCTCCAAGGCATCGAAATTGCCGACCATTCCATGCCCTTCGCCATCGGTGACCGCCTTTCGGCCCTGGTTGGAGATGGAGAGCAGGCCCGTGTCTTTGGCAAAGATGGCGTCTCGCCACTCGTGCCGCAGCGCATCGGCGAGTTGGGGGTTGGACGGCGTCGTCGGAGGGATGGCGGCCAGCACGCGCTTCAGCTCCTCGGAGTCCAGGTAGCCCTTTCGAACCGATGTGGCGGTGACCTTCATCGCGATTGCCTTACACGCCACGGCGACAAGAATGTCGATGACCCTCCCGTCCGTGTTCATCGCCGCGTCGCTCAACCGCAGTCCATCGATCAGAGCATCGGCGCATTTCCTGCCATCGTGATTCTCCCCGTCATAAACTGCCTCGTAGCTGAAGGCCTTGACAAGCGCCTTCAAGGCGGCGACTTGCGGAAATCCTTCGTAGGTTCCGGCAGAGGAAGGCGTCACCCGCAGCGGACCTTGCTCCAACAAAGCCTCCGTCATGCGCAAGAGGGGTCCGTTCTGCCGGTGGATCTCTTCTCGATTGGTCATGACGTCTTGGCCGTCCAGCTTGGGCTGCTCCAAACCATTGCCGAGAGACGCGATCTGATTGAATCGTCCCTCGGCCGCGATGTCCGGCGGCTTGTCGCGAAGAACGTCGGGAGGAAGGGTCTTTCGGAGCTGCTCTTCGGTGGCTGGGTGGAATGTGGGCTGAATGGCGCAGTAACCGGCCCCTGCTCCTGCGAGAGCGACGAGGGAAAGGCCAAACCAGTATCGAGCTTTCATTTCTTACGGCCCATTGCGAGGCGCCGCCTCCATTGTAAGCCGCAGAGAATACGCGCCGGGGCTAACGACTCAATGCCGCAACACGGACAAGGCAGACCAAAACGCAGATGGGACCCGGACCAATCCGGGTCCCATCGACGTCTACATGAGCGGCTACTACTTCGCCGAGAGTTTGGCGAGTCCGTTCTTCTCCAAGAGGGTATTCAGCGCCGGTACGTCCTTCCCTTGAACTTCTTTCAGCGACTTATTGAGCGCCTCAAGGTCCTTGACTATGCCGCCCACGGCCTCTCGTACGGGTTGGCTCGGAGCGATGTCTCCGAACTCCATCTTGTTCATGTAGTTGATGCACTCGCCCTGGATGCTGCTCAGAGTGGGATTCGAGGCGCCCCCGTTTCGGAAGCCGAAGCCGCGGCCCCGGTTCCCCGAGGCTCCCAAGGCGTCGAGCTTCTTGTTCAGGCCGTCGATCGCGTCCGAGACGTCCTTTGAAAGCTTCGACTTCTGAAGGTCCGCGATCTCCTTCTTCAGCTCCTCGACGTACTTAATGCCAGCCATCGCTTGGACGTCGCCCTGGTACAGGTCCATCTGCAGCTTGTGCTGATCTCGGACGTCCTGCGCGCTGCCGGGAGACCGTGGGTCGTTCTTGACGGTCAGCTTCTGGGTGTACTTTTGCCCGTCTACGGTGAGCGTCAGGCTGTACACGCCAGGTGGGACCAGCGGCCCCCAGGGGGTCGGCGGCGTCAGATAGGGCGTGGCGCTGATGTCGTAGCCGTGGGAGAACGAGGGCGGGTTCTCGTACCGCAGGTCCCAATTGATCCGGTTGCAGCCAACCTCCGCTGGCATCGGCCTGGGGACCTCTTTCCAGAAGTCCGGGATCGGTTGGAGGTCCGGCTTGTCCGGCGCCGGGATGGGCGCGCTGGAATAGTGGCGTATCTGGTTTCCGTCCTTGTCGGTTACGTCCAACGTGATGTCCGACGACGGCTTGGAGCCCAGGTAGTAGTAGATGATCGCGCCCGGAGGGGCATTCAGGGCGTGCGGCACTTCCGGCGGCATCGGCGTGTCCTGGTTCACGTTGCGGCGCGCGCGGATCGCGTCGCCGGACGCGAACAGGTAAGCATTGCCGAGCTTCGCAGTCACCTGCCGCAACGGCGAGATGTCGTCGAGAATCCAGAAGCTGCGGCCGTAGGTCCCGACAATGAGATCGTCGTTTTTGACCTGCATGTCGCGATACGACGTGTTGGGCGAATTGAGCTTGAGGGACTGCCAATGGTCGCCGTCGTCGAAGCTCACATACATCGAGCTTTCTGTGCCAAGGAACAGCAGCCCGTCCTTCTTCGTGTCGGCTCGAATCACGTTGGCCCAACTGCCCGTCGCCTCACCGGCCGGCAAGCCTGTGACGATCTTCGTCCAATGCTGGCCATAGTCCTTCGTCCGATAGACAAGCGGCTCCGCGTTGCTGGAAACGACCACGTACGCCGAAGCGGGATCGGTATGGCTGGCGTCGATGCATTGGATCGCCTTCTTGGAGTCAGGGATGTTCACGTCGTCCCAGTTCTCGCCATGGTCCCGGGTGAGCTTGATGTTGCCGTTGGAAACGCCGGCCCAAATGATCTTTCCGTTCACGCTGCTGGGCGATAGGGAAGAGATGACCCCCGCGCCGCCTCTTCGCTGGAGACCCTCGTACATCAGCTCCTGCTCCCGCTCCATCGCGTCCTTGGGATTGATGTGGGCGTCGTCCTCGTCATCGTCGTCGCCGTCCACGTCGGGCTCGCGCTCGTTGGCCTTCTTGACGGCGGGAGCCTTCTTCTCGTCCTTCTTCTCCTCAGGCTTCGGCGGAACGTAGCCCTTGGGGAACGAGAGGTCGGGACTGAGCTTGTGCCACGTCTTGCCGCCGTCGGTCGAGGACATCAGGTACTGGTAGCCGAGAAACAGCTCATGCGGGTTCGTCGGCGAGAACATGATCGGCTGATTGAAGTCGTGGACCAAGTGCTGCGTCGGGTCGTTATCCGGGCTGACGCTCACCCATTGGCCCGTCGGGAAGCTCTGCTTGATCACGTCGTTCGATTGGCCGGTTGAGTAAATCGTGTTCGGATTGAGCGGGTCGACGGTGATCGATCCCCACTCCCAGCCGGGGTTCGGGCTCCAGTCCAGCGGAGTGATCTCGCCGTAGTTGCCCCGCGTGCTCATGCCGATCGCGCCCGAGTCCTGCATGGTCGCATAGACCCAGTAGGGCCAGGCGTTGCTCACGGCGATGTGATAGAACTGGCCGTTGGCGATGTTGTACCAGCCGCTCCACGTCTTGCCTCCGTCCAGCGAGATGGTCGGACCCTGATCGACGCCGAAGAAGAGGCGGTTCCCGTCGGTCGGGTCGATCCACATCTGCTGGGGGTCGTCGCCGCCGGGAGCGCCCTTGAATCCGGTGAACGTCTTGCCTCCGTCGTGAGAAACATACGAGCAGGTGTTCAGGACGTACACCGTGTCAGGGTCTCGGGAGTTCACGTACACGCCACAGTTGTAGCCTCCCTGGCCGTTGCGCACGCGATAGTCGTCGCGGTCCATCTGGGTCCAGCTGTCGCCGCCGTCGTCCGAGCGCCACAGGCCGGCGTTCGAGACGAAGAACATCCGCTTGCCCTGGGTATGCATGGCCACGGCGACGCAAGTGCGCCCGGCCATCGAAGCGGGCAGCCCGGTCCCCTTCACTTGGCTCCAGGTGATCCCGCCGTCGGTGGATTTAACGATCTGAGTTCCCTTGAAGCCTTTGGATGGGAGCTTGTCGTCCACTCCGAAGTTGAGATGCCTTACGGTGGTCGCAAGGATCACATTGGGTTGGTCAAAAGCCCAAGCCAGGTTCTGCACGCCCGTCGCGTTGTCCGTGATCAGCGTCTTTGTCCAGGTCTTTCCGCCATCGGTGCTTCGATACGCTCCCCGGTCTGAGTTGGGAGTCCGGGAGTCGCCGAGAACCGCCACCAGCAGCGTGTTTGGATCCTTGGGATCCACAAAGATGCTTGGGATCTGTTTCGCAAAGTCGAGGCCGAGGTGGGTCCACGTCTTTCCGGCATCGGTCGATTTGTACACGCCGTCGCCTTCGTTATGGCCGCCTCCCGTGGTTCCGTCACCCAGGCCGACATAAACGATGTTGGGATCGCTTGGAGCGACTTGGACGGCGCCCACGCTGCTCGCATCCTTGACGCTGTCGAAGATCGGCTCCCAGGTGATGCCTGCGTTGGTGGTCTTCCAAACGCCGCCCCCTGGCATGCCGGCGTAAAACACGCCCGGATGCCCGATAGCGCCGGAGGCAGCCGAGACGCGGCCGCCCCTGAAGGGCCCGATATTGCGCCACACGAGCCCGGAGTAGTAGCTGGGATCGACGACGCCGGCGCTTTGTGCCGGGTTCGAATGCTTGGGTCCGGAGGCTAACGAGGCGGCTGCGAAAACTAAAGTGAGCGCGGAGATCGCTAAGGCTTTGTGATTCATGGTCGGAGCAAACAAAACAGAGGCAATTACGCCAAGACGACTTTCTTCATTGTAATGAACGCCGTTTGCAGCGTCCAGCACTTTCTACGAGATCTGCACAGGGCGTCACTTTTCCCTGAATTGAATGGAATCCCTCCGAACGGCGTAGGAAGACGTGATACTATGAATTTTGCGATCTGGATCGCAAATAATAACAAGATGGAATCGCTTTTTTGCTCATGAAGTCGGAGGTCCCAGTCGATTCGCCCGACGGAACCGTGAGCTCCCCCAATTCGATACGGCCCAGACTGAGCAGTCCCAATCATTTCGTTCAGTTCTATAACGATGAGGCATTTCTCGCCAAGTCGGTCGGCCGGTTTATGGCGGAGGGACTTCTGGCAGGAGAGGGCGCGCTGGTTGTCGCGACTCCGAGCCACGGCGCAGCTATCGAGGCCGAGATTGAAGAGCTGGGAATCGATCTGGACAGCGCCAAGGCAAACGGCGGCTACCACCTCTTGGATGCCGAGCAGTCCCTCGCTCGGTTCATGGTGAACGGCACTCCCGACGAAAGCCTGTTCCGGGAGGCTATCGGACCTTATATCGACCGGGCGCTGAGTGGGCGAAGCGGAATCCGGGCGTTCGGAGAGATGGTCGCCTTGCTTTGCGACGCTGGAAATTCTGAAGGGGCGATTCAGCTCGAGGCCATCGGCAACAACATCGCGGACGAGCTCGCAATCTGCATTTTCTGCGCCTACCCGTTCGATTGCTTTCGTGAGGATTCCGGCGCGGAAACGTTCGCCAAAATCTGCGAGAAGCACGGACGGGTGATTCCGGCCGAGGCGTTCGCTTCCGTCGACACGGCCTTCGACCAGCTACGCATCATCGGCCAGCTTCAGCAGAAGGCAAGCTCGCTCGAAGTCGAGGTCGCCAAGCGTCAGAAAGTCGAAGAAGAGCTGAGAGAAAACTCCCGGACTCTTGAAACCCTCTACCGCATCGCGGGCGAGCTGGTCGTCGAGAGGGATCTTCACAGAATCGTGCAAACCGTTACGGACGCCGGCCGGGAGCTTTCCGGGGCCGCTTTCGGCGCGTTCTTCTACAACGTAATCAACGAGACGGGCGAGGCGTACATGCTGTACACCCTCTCCGGCGCCCCAAGGGAAGCCTTCGAGAAGTTCCCCATGCCTCGGAATTCCGAGATCTTCGCGCCGACGTTCGATGGCTCCGGCGTCGTCAGGCTCCACGACGTCACCAAGGACCCTCGCTACGGAAAAATGGCTCCGTATCACGGGATGCCGCCCGGGCATCTTCCGGTCCGAAGCTACCTTGCCGTTCCCGTCATCTCGAATTCCGGCGAGGTCTTGGGCGGCCTCTTTTACGGCCATCCGACGCCCGGGGTTTTCTCCGAGAAGGCGGAGCAGGTTCTCGTGGCGCTTGCGGCTCACGCGGCGGTCGCCGTGGACAACTACAATCTGCATCGGGCGCTCGAGCTGGAGCTCGTCACCTCCAAACAGAACGAGAAGGCCAGCCAGCACTTTGCGGCGATCGTCGAATACTCGCAAGACGCGATCGTCAGCAAGGATCTGAACGGCGTGATCATGAGCTGGAACAAGGGCGCCGAGAAGATCTTCGGATACACGGCGGACGAGGTGATCGGCAAGTCGGTCACGATCCTCATCCCTGAGGACCACCTGGACGAAGAGCCAGCCATCCTCTCCCGCATCCGCAGAGGCGAGAGCATCGAGCATTACGAGACCGTGCGAAGACGCAAGGACGGCTCCCTCATCGACATTTCTCTCACGGTCTCTCCGATTCGAGATCTGAGGGGCAATTTGTTTGGGGCATCGAAGATCGTTCGAGACATCTCGATTCGAAAGCAGAACGAGCGGGCGCTTCAGGAGGCGAGGGAGAAGCTTCAAAAGGCGAACGAGGACCTCGAGCATCGCGTCGAGGAGCGCACGGCTTCGCTGCGGGCGGCGGTCGAACAGATGGAGGAGTTCTCCTATACGGTCTCGCACGACCTGCGCGCTCCGTTGCGCACGATGAACATGTACAGCCACATCCTGCTGGAGGACTTCGACGCGATGTTGGCGGAGAATCCCGAGGCGAGGAACTACCTGCAGCGCATCGCCGACAGCGCATCGCGATTGGACCGGATGGTGCTTGATCTGCTCACTTACGGCCGCGTCGCTCGCGACAAGCTGAAGATGCAGAGAGTCTCGCTCGATAAGCTCGCTCGGGATCTCCTGGAGAACGATCTGGGCATTTCAGGCGAGGCCGTCAACGTCCAGGTTGATCCGTTGCTCGACGTGGTGGGCCACGAGCCTTCGGTGACCCAAATTCTCTCGAATTTGATCGCGAACGCGGTAAAATTCTCCAAGAAGGACGTGCCGCCAAAAGTCCATGTCTGGACGGAAAGGAAGGGAGATCGGGTGCGGCTCTGGGTCGAGGATAACGGCATCGGCATCGAGCCCAGGCACCAACACCGATTGTTTAAGATGTTCGAAAGGATCCATCCGAACCTCAGCTATGAGGGAACCGGAGTGGGCTTGGCGATTGTGCGTAAAGCAACGGAACGAATGCGAGGAAGCGTCGGTGTGGAGTCCGATGGAGAGAGCGGCTCCAAGTTTTGGATAGATCTTCCGGCGCCAAAAGAAGGAGAATGAGCGAAACAGTGGGGGCTGTTTTGTTGGTGGAGGATAGCGAAGACGACGTCTTTGCGTTTCGACGTGCCTATAAGAAGGCCAATCTGGATTTGCCGCTGCAGATCGTGACCGACGGGCAGCAGGCTGTGGACTACCTGGCGGGCGATGGCGAGTTTGCCGCGCGAGACCGGTATCCGCTTCCAAGGCTGATGTTCCTGGACTTGAAGCTGCCGTATCTGGACGGCTTCGAGGTCTTTTCGTGGATGCGCGACCGGAAAGACTTGTCGTCCGTTTCGGTCGTGGTCCTCACGGGATCTGACGAGCAGAGAGACCGTCAGCAGGCCACAGAACTCGGAGCCCGGGGTTACATCGTGAAGCCGGCGGAGCCCAATGAGCTTGTGGACGTTTTTGAGAACCTCGGACTGCTTCCCGAAGCAAGTTAGTTTCACGAACCCGGCATAATGGCGGTATGGCCGTGGAGTTGGAAGTCAACGGCGTCAAGCACCGGGTCGACGCCGAGCCCGAAACCAGCCTTCTGGAAGTCCTGCGCGACGACCTCGGGTTGACGGGGACGAAGTATGGTTGCGGAGAGTCCCAATGCGGTGCTTGTACCGTGCTCGTGGACGGCGAGAAGGTCCACTCATGTGTGGTGCAGGTGTCCGAGGTGGTTGGACAGAAAATTACGACCATCGAGAGTCTGGCCAAAGAGGGAAAGCTTCACCCCTTACAGCAGGCGTTCCTTGACGAAGGAGCGATGCAGTGCGGCTACTGCGTTCCCGGAATGATCATGGCGGCGGTTGCTCTGCTAGAAAGGAACCCACATCCCAGCGACAGCGAGATCATGGGAAGCATGAACGGCAACATCTGCCGCTGCGGCGGATATCCTCTCATGGTTGCCGCGATCAGGCGAGCGTCGAAGGAGATGAAGTGAAAGAGGCCATGAGTCTCTCACGAAGGCAGCTGCTGAAGGTCCTTGGCGGCGGAATCCTCGTTGCCGCGGTAATGCCTGAGACCATTCGCGCCGCGGCGTTTCAGCAGGGAAGGCGCGGCTCTGCCGTTCCCCAGGAGATCGCCGCCTGGGTCCACGTCGGAACCGATGGCAAGGTTACGATCTTCACAGGCAAAGTCGAGGTGGGGCAGAACGCGCGAACGTCTCTGACACAGGCAGCCGCCGAGGAGCTGAGGGTTTCGCCGAAGGACGTCGCGGTGGTGATGGGCGATACCGATCTCACGCCCTTTGACATGGGCACGTTCGGCAGCCGAACGACGCCCACGATGGTCCCGCAGGTTCGGAAGGCCGCGGCTCAGGCGAGGGAGATGCTCACCGAGCGGGCGGCTCAGCAATGGCAGGCGCCCGCTTCATCGTTGAAGGCGGATGGTGGCATGGTCGTCGGCGCCGGCCATAGCGCGAGTTACGGAGAGCTCGCAGCAGGCAAGGCCTTTGACGGCAAGATCGACCCGAATGTGCATCTGACGCCCAGCAGCGATTGGCGGGTGTTGGGGAAGTCGGAGCCGAAGGTCGCTGCGGCCGAGATCGTCACCGGCTCGCATCTCTACAGCATCGATCTTCGCCGCGAAGGCATGCTGCATGGGGTCGTTCTTCGAGCGCCCTCCTTTGGAGCCACTTTGCTGACATTGGATCCGTCGGCGGCAGAAAAGCTGGACGGGGTCAAGGTGGTGCACGAGGGGGACTTCGTGGCCGTCGCCGCCCCCACACAGAGGCGGGCCGTCAAAGCGCTGGACCTCGTCAAGTCGACGTGGAAGGAGACGGCCACGGGCTCCTCGGACGACCAGAACCGCATCCTGCGAGGCTCTATTGTCGGATCGAACCCGCCCGAACCCACGAAAGCGACATACACCTGCGCCTACATCGCGCACGTTCCTCTGGAGCCCAGAGCCGCCCTCGCCGAATGGGACGGAACGAAGCTCACGGTCCATACGGGAAGCCAGAGGCCCTTTGGAGTTCAACAGGAGCTTGTCGAAGCGTTGGGACTGAAGGCGTCTCAAGTTAGAGTCATCGTTCCCGATACCGGCTCCGGATACGGAGGCAAGCACTCAGGCGACGCCGCCGTCGAGGCCGCGCGAATAGCCAAGGCCCTGAATCGCACGGTCAAGGTCGTCTGGAGTAGGCAAGAGGAGTTCACTTGGGCCTATTTCCGGCCCGGAGGCGTCGTCGATATCGTGGGTCAAGTCTCTCCCGACGGGCATCTGCTCTCTTGGAAGCACGACAACTTCAACTCCGGCCCTCCCGGCATCGATACGCCTTACGACGTGCC
>DASZPA010000390.1:0-4270 GCA_035550555.1 Fimbriimonas sp. | reverse complement strand
TTCTCCGGCATCATCTCCCGCGGCTCGTACAGCGAGTAGTCACCGTGGCTCATTAGGTCAATTACGCGCTTGTACACCGTCCCGTTCGGGTCGTCGTTCTCCGGCACGATGCATTCGTCCCACCCTTTGTACCCGAAGAAGCAAGCCGTCTGCTCCATCACTCGTCGCAACATATTGAAGTGGTACGTGTACAACGCTCCGGTTTGCTGCGCCTGATACAGCTCCCGCAGCGATGCCAGGTGATACAGAAACGGCGTGCTTTCGGTATTGCTCATAATTACTTCCGTCGGACGGCCTTTCGTTCCTCGGGTCAGGAGGTACTTGCGGGGCTTCTTGGTTTCGTTGCATAGAACGTTGAAGAAGAGCACGTGGTGGGTCGACACCACGATCCGCAGCCGGTCGGGACCTTCCTTCAGCATCTGCGCCAGGTGGTGCGCCACCAGCAGAGCGTTATTGTCGTCCAGTGACGAGACCGGGTCGTCGATGTAGATGTACTTCACCCACCTATAGGCCTCCGCGCCGTCGAGGACCAGCCGCACAATCGCGAGGAAGAAGCACCAGATGAAGATGTGCTCCTCGCCGCGCGACACCTTAATGTCGTCCACCGTTTCCAGCTTTTCGCCGTTCTCCACCTCACGCGAAAAGCTGACCTCCCATGCGGTGGCGTCGATGCGGAAGTCGAAGTCGGCGTAACGGTCTAGCAGCGGGCGGATGCGGGTGTCCATTTCCAGCTGGTCTAGTCCCGCGAAGAAGCGCGAGTTCCTGTTGAGCTTCAGCACTCGCTTGCGGTCGTTCACGAGGTCGTTTTCCCAGTGGAACAGATCTTCGGTGAAGGCGTTGAAGTAGAGCGTGTCCCGCTCGTCGCCCTTCTTGCCAAGGTTCTTGAACTCGGTGGAAAGGCGCGTCTTACCCGTACCGTTGTAGGCATAGAGCAGGACAAACCTCTTTGCCTGGAGTTCGTCGCGCAGGTGCTTGGCGAGTGCGGGCAGGTCGGGAAATGGTGTGGAAATGGGGGCGGGCGCATTCACGGTCTAGACTCGCTCCGGCGATGGAAAGAGCCGTTGCGTCAGGCCCTTTTTGTGGGCCCGCAGGGCGTCTAGTTTTCTCGACTGCGCGCTGATCAGCGCGTCCAGCGAGCAGAGGCAAGCGGCAATCCTTTCTCGCTCCGCAGGATCGTCAGGATAGTAAAACGGGAGCTCGCGAATGAGCCCTTGGCTTAGGTTTTCCTGCCCTCCGGCATTGCTCAAGGATCGCATCTCTTCGTAGCGCCCAGACAGACTCAAAAACGTGAAAACCGGGTCGAACCCACTTACAGGCAGGATCGCTGCACACGCTTGATTGGTGGCAGCTTCAATATCTAACAGGGCGACTTGACCTCGAGTCTTGCCTTGTCCATACAAGGCGATCAGAACGGTCCCCTTTGGGAACAGCTTGGCAGACGAGTTCCTCAATCCTGCCTCGGTGATAAACTCATCCGTCTCGTCAATCACGTTGAAGTCGACGAGCGAAGTTGTGATCCATGGGATTGTTCCATCCCAGTATTCCTTTTTCGTGCGATCTGGTGTGCCCCCAGTCATGGTCTCGAAGTACTCGCCCAGGCGAACGGTGACCCAGTCGGGTGCGTCGAGGAACTCGGGGAAGCGGATCCGGGGGCGAGTTTCGCCTTTCTGGGGAAAGAGCTCCTGCATCAGCCCCTTCCTGTGCGCCCGCAGCCCGGCCAGCTCCCGCCCCTCTGCAGCTATCCACTCATCCAGCGACGTCAAACACTCCGCGATCCTCAGTTGCTCGGTCGGGTCGGGCACCGGAAGCAGCTGCTCAGCGAACTGCTTGTAGCTGATCATCTTGCCGTCGCGGATGCCTTCTATATTGCGGGTCAACTGCCGGATGAAGCGATCAGACTTGAACAGGTGCCGAAAGAAGTCATCACAGCCGATTCCCTTTCGCTTGAGAATCAAGTACGCGGGGCTGCAGATGCCGTGAAAGCGTGAGTACTCGATTCCCCCCTGAAACGACCGAAGGCTGATGATGAAGTCCCCGGGCTGAACCTCCTTGTAGGTCGCAATGCTCGCTTCTGTTACTGATACCCTGTAGTCGATGTCATCGCGCGGAATAGCCCCGTGCTCTTGCGTTATCGCCAGAACCGGCAAGCCTGCCGCCGCAGGACGTCTGTCGATTGGATCGAACAATTCGTCACCATTGACAGCGTTCCACCCCGGTCTCCCCGCGAACTCGGGAAACCGCAGCTTCGGCGTCAGTGCGATAGGTCTGTCTTTCATCGAGCTTGCCTCAACCCTCGTACGCGCTGAGGCCTGAGATTTCCCGCCCGGTGGCCCGCTTCTTCAGTAGGGGGACAAGGTCGGCCATCAAGGCCAACTCCTTTTCTGTCCGGGCACGCCAGCCGAGGTCGAGTGGGGCGAGCAAGTCGTTGAGCTGCTCGGCGTTGAATATCATCGGCGGTTGAAGGATGCGGTCGACGAACACCTGCAAAGTCTCGGCGACGAGCCCGTGCTTCTGCGCCACCGTAGCCACCTCCTCTCCCTCCCGCTGGGCCTTGAACTGCTGGTAGCCGTCGCGGACTCCATTTTCGTCCAGCGGCTTGCCCGCCTCGAGCGAGCGGACGTATTCGGTAATCGCCTCGCGCTCGTCGACGAACTTGGCGTCCGACTCGATCAGGCCGATGACCTGCTCGCGGGTCATCTTCTGCTTCTTTGGATCCTGCTCGGTAAAGCGAACGATGAGGCCCATGATGTAGTCGTAATCGATGAGGGCCGAGGCGAAGAGGACGAACTCGAAATCCAGCTGACTGACTTCGTCACTCGCCGCTCGCTGCTCCTCGCCAGCGGGTCTCTCGCGCTGTTCTCGTAGCCGTTGAGCGGTTTCGAGGTACTGGCCGCGAAACGCCCTGAGCTGCTCTTTGGGAAGCACCTGCTCGATGATTGTCTTCTCCTGCTCAGTAAGGTCAGTGTACTGATCGAGCTGCGTCTGAAGCCGCTGCACTTCCTTGAACTGCTTGATAAATGTCGCGCGGGCGTCGTCGCCCTTGAGGTTTGGCACGGCTTCGGGCTTGGCGTCGAGACCCTGCGACTTCATGAATTCGCCAAGGGCCCGCACTTGGGACGTGAGCTTCTCGATGACTGTGGGGGCTTTGTCGACGAGCCAGATTTCCCGCGCGGCGTCGGCCTGGGCGCCGGAGAACAGAGCGATCGCCTCATCAACCGCGGCTCGCTGATTCCGGAAGTCGAGGATGTGCCCGTACGGCTTGGTTGCGTTGAGCACCCGGTTGGTCCGGGAAAACGCTTGGATAAGCCCGTGGTACTTGAGGTTCTTGTCGACGTAGAGCGTGTTCAGGTACTTGCTGTCGAAGCCGGTCAACAGCATGTCGACGACGATGGTGATATCGATTTTCTCACGGCCCTTCTTCGGAAGATCGGCGTTCGGGAATTGCTGGTCCTTGATGCGCTTCTGAACATCCTGATAGTAGATGTCGAATTCGTTGATGGAATGGTTCGTACCGAAGCGCTCGTTATAGTCGGCGATGATCGCGGTGAGAGCCTTTTTCTTCTCCTCCGGATCCTGTCGGTTGTCCTCGCGCTCCTGTGGAAGATCTTCCTGAATCTGCCGCACATCAGGGCTAACGTCGGCGGGTGGAGAAAAGACCACCGCGATATTGAGGGGCACGAACTCGGGGTCGGCCTGCCGCCTCTCGGCCTGCGCGGCTTCAAAGAGACCGAAGTATTCAATAGCGTCGTTAATCGACGCAGTTGCCATAAGCGCGTTGAAGCGACGGCCACCGGTTGCAGCGTCGTGCTTGTCTAGGATTGCACTAACGACCGCAGTCTTCGCTAGCCGCTCGCCGGGCTTGGGGGCGTTCTTCTTGCTTGGCGTAAAGTAGTCGATGTGGAAACGCAGAACGTTCCCGTCTTCTATGGCATGCGTGATCGTGTATTCGTGCAGTGGCCGCTCGAAGAGGTCATTGGTCGTTCGCAGGTTCTGCTCGTCGCCTGTGATCTGTCTGACCGTGGCATTCTGTTCAAAGATTGGCGTACCGGTGAAACCAAAGAGTTGCGCTTTAGGAAAGAACTCCTTGATAGCCTGGTGATTCTCCCCAAACTGTGAGCGATGGCACTCATCGAAGATGAAGACGAGCCGCTTATCGCGTAAGGGTTCGAGCATGTCCTTGTAGCTGGACTGCCTGTTCTTTTCGCGTTGTTTGTTACGCCTGCTGGTCTCATCGAGCGCCAGGCCGAGCTTTTGGATCGTGCAGACGATG
>DASZPA010000389.1:0-11040 GCA_035550555.1 Fimbriimonas sp. | reverse complement strand
TGATCCCTCGTCGAGGCTAAGTAGGGGCAGGTAACCGAATGCCATCGAATGGCTGTCGGCCCAAAACATTCTGCAACGCCGCTAGCGTTGTGGCGTTTACGGATCTGTTACCCCGGGTCGAGGCGCCGGAGCGCACGACTCGCGGCTAAGTTCTTGAACCGCTCCGCGGTTGGGAGATGGCTATCGTTGCCTCACCAGGAAGCCCAAGATGTGGGTAAGGACAAGCTGGCTCGTGGTCGCTAAACCTCTTGATAGCCATCGCCTTCAATGTAACCAATCGGTATCGATTGGCTTCACGCGACCAAAAATCAGGTCGCGGCTACATTCCGGAAGGCTGGCCTACTTCGATTCGGCGAATTCGTGCGCGCCGTGCGCGTTCACGTAGTCGATAGCGTCCACCGTGTACTCGGCGTGCTGTCGCAAGTCGGGGTGGCGGAGGAGTTCTTCGGCGTCTCGATGGAGCTTGATGGGGGCCGACGGCCACCATGCGACGAAGTGGATCATCGCGATCATCGGACGGGGCGTCTGCGTCTTGTTCGGCATTCCGGCGTGCCAGAGCCGCATGTCCCGGATGAGAAGGCTGCCGGCTGAGACTTCAGGCTGAATGGGAGGGCAGATGGCTCGCTGCTTCTCCAAAACCTCAGGCGCGACTTTGATGTCCCCATCTTGAAGAACAACCGAGGTGTCCTTGTGGGTGCCAGGCCAGATTTCGGTGCTGCCGTTTTCAGGCCCCATATCGACCGCCGGCAGGTTCACGACCAAGGCGTAAGGCGGGTGCGCGACCTCTTGGTTCGGCCAAAGCTGGCCCATGTCCGCGTGGACTGGCTGACGCTGGTCGCTGGGCATGGCGGTGTTGCCGCTGTAGAAGGCGTTATACATGCCGTTCCCCAAAATCTCCCGCGTCACTTGGATAGCAAAGTCGTTCGCCAACACGTCTCGGAACAGGTATGGCGGGAATGGGGGCGGATCCTGCTGGACGTTTCCCCGGTTCCAATTGAACGGCGCGTCGGGCCGATTGACGAACCGGTCCACGTCTGCCCACATTCGGTCCCGCAGGATGCGAACGTGCTCGGGATCCACTGCATCCTTGAGAACCACAAACCCATCTTCGCGAATTGCTTTAACAGCAGTCTGGAGCTGCTCAGGGGTTAAAAACTTTTGCTCACGTTCGGCGGATGTAATTTCGATCTGGATCATCTTCGGCTCTGTTAGTGTATCGCCGTTTGACCAACGTCCGGTTAGCGAATCGAAACTATCACACGCGGAGTGGTATTATGAGTCGTGGGCAAAGCTCAGATTTTCGTATCCGACGAATTTGACGACTTTGCTCAGAAGGAAAGAATCACGGACCAAGCTCTATGCAAGGCCATCGAGGAGATTGAGCGGGGGCTGATCCCCATGCCGACCTTGGCGGTCATGTGCTTAAGCAAAGAATTGCGAGACCGGGATCAGGCAAATCGAGTGGCTACCGCACGATCATTCTTTTCAAACAGGAATCCAGAGCCGTGTTTGTAGCCGGATACGCAAAGAACGATAAAGCAAATCTGACGGAACGTGAACTGCAAGTTCTAAGAGATCTTGCTAAGGACATCCTTTCTTTGTCCGAATCGCAAGTCAATCGCGCCGTAAGCGTCGGAAAGCTGAGAGAGGTTGCACGAAATGAATAGAAAGGAACAAAAGGAAGACACGCCGACCAATGTGGTTAAAGAGGCGTCGCCAGCTTACGCAAGCGAGACGTTGGCCACCGTCCACCGACTTGCCTCGGGGCTCTACGAAGCAGGCGTTTTCTCGAAAGCGACTATGCGGAAGTATGACCAATCGTGCCTTACGGAGGTGCTGCCGATGGCGCCGGAAGATATTCGCGACCTTCGTGAAACCTCGGGCGTGAGTCAGGCAGTATTCGCAAAGATCCTCAATGTGACGACAAACGCTGTTGGGCAGTGGGAGCGAGGCGAGAAAAGGCCCACTGGGTCAGCGCTAAAGCTACTTGCCTTGGTTCGGTCAAAAGGCTTAGCAGCGATTCTTTAGCTACGCAAACGCTCCCCGAAACAGCTCGACCTCGTGAACCCCGGCCAGGGACCTGGCTGATATGTTCTTCGGCACCGAATTCACCCGGACGCGGAAGACCCCGGGCTGCGGAACGGTTAGGAAGTTGTCGATGAACTCCTTCGGTGAGTCTCCGTCGAGCAGCACCAGGTCCACTAAAGGCGTGGAGTTGCGGATTTCCAGGTAACCATCCCCGGCCGTTGAGACCTCGAGCTCGCATGGCGCCGCAAAGGCAGCGGACTTCGGCTCGGCCGCGAGCAGCCACGTCTGGTCGCCGGCCCACTTGCCGACGATCAGGAGCCGGGAAACGTCCAACCCTGCGATCGAAAAGCTGGCTACTTCGGCTCGCTGGTCGCTCTCGACGAGCGACTCCTTCACGCTCTCGGACCTGAGGCGCTCGCCCGTTTGAAGGTCGTAGGCCTCGACCTCGGCGCCACCGTCGATACGATAAGCCTCGTTGTTCACTCCCCAGAGAGTGATCTTGTCCTTGTCACGCACCAGGGAGCACATCGCGTTTCGATGGAGCCTCTTCAGCTCGTAACCGAGCGCTTTGTAGTTGCCGTAGCAGTCCAGAATGGCCCAGCTTTGAACCGGCCAGCAATCATTGAGCTGCCAGATAAGTGAGCCCTTGCAGAATTCGGACCGGCGATAAAACTCGACCCCGAAGCGCAAAGCGTCGCGTTGGTTGAGCTGCGAGTAGTACGTCCAATCCTCCAGCGTTTGCGGGGCAGGATAGTGGAGCTGCACCAGGCCGTGAAAGACGTCGTGCCCCTTCGCGGTCTTGTCGTGCCACTGGACCACTGGCGTGTGGGGGCCCCAATCTTCCTTGGCGATCGTGTCTCGCCACACGTCGAGGTGACAAGACGAGGCAAAGCCGTACTCGGAAGAGAAACGCGCGCCGGACTCGGCGTAATAGCGCCAATCGCCGCGGCCGTGCCACACATCCCAGTTGTGGACGTCCCCGTAGCCGTCTCGATTGGGGTTATCTGTGGGTCCGTCTGTCGTTGCGCCGATCGCCGAGGACGGAATGTACGCCCGTTCCGGGTCCATGGCCGCCAACACTTTCGGCAGCGTGTCGTGATAGAGGCGCCAGCCGTGGTATCGCGACGGCGCGAACTCGGCGCCGCCCCATTTGTCGTTCCACATCTGATGGTTTTCGTTGTTTCCACACCACAAAGCGAGCGAGGCGTGGTGCCGAAGCCGGCGCACGTTAACCGAGGCTTCACGGGTCAGCTCCGCCTGGTGGTCGTCCGCGTCCGGATAGTAGCTGCAACCAAAGGGAAAGTCCTGCCAAACAAGAATGCCCAGCTCGTCGCAAAGGTCGTAGAATTCGTCGGTCTCATATAGCCCGCCTCCCCACACTCGCAGCATGTTGCAGCCGAGGTCTACGGCCCTTTCGAGCTGCTTTCTGTACTGGGCGCGGCTCACGGTCGAGGGGAAGCTGTGGTCTGGGATCCAGTTGGCGCCTCTCGCCCACAGGGAGCGGCCGTTCAGAATGAACTCGAACGATTCGCCGAAGCTGTCGGCCCGCCGGTCTAAGGTGACGGTTCTAAAGCCGATCTTCTTCTCCATCGTGTGAACAGACTTTCCCTGCCAATCTTTCAGGGTTGCGACAATCGTATAGAGCGGCTGCTCTCCCCGTTCGTGGGTGTTCCAGATATGAGGATCGTGGACGACGAACGTTGTCGGACTGGAGTGCTCGGCCATTGCGTCTCCCTCGGGATTGAGGATGGTCACCGTGACCTCGCCTTCACCGTCGACCTCGGTTGAAACCGCTACTTCCCACTCCTCCTCCGGCGTTTGTTTGGCGTGCACGTCGAGGTGGGTAATGCGGCTGCCGTACTCCATCAGCCGAACGGCTTTCCAAATGCCACACGAGACCAGGCGGGGACCCCAATCCCACCCGGACATGTACTGAGCCTTCCGCACAAACGCCCGCTCGTCAAAGTTCCGAATGTTCTCGGCATAGCCTTCCTTCTCAAAGTAGGCCGTCCGCCGCTCTTTGCCTACTTGCACCGCTGAGTCGAAAACCACCTTTAGCTCGTTTTCGCCGTCGCGCAGCCTGCCTGTCAGGTCGATCTCCAGCGGCATGAACATGTTGCCGCTGTTTGCCGCTAGGTCACCGTTCAAGAAGACGTTGGCGAGCGTATCGAGTCCCTCGAACATGAGAACCACCTTGGGATAGGCAGGGTCGGGCCGGTAGTTGAATCGGGTGCGATAGCTCCACGACTTGCCGTCCACCCATTGGCAGCCGAGCTCATTCATTCGCTTGAACGGATCGGCAATCACGCCGTTGGCCACAAGGTCCAGGTGGACGTGGCCAGGAACTTGAGCGGGGAGCCAGGACGGAACGACCGTGCCGACTTTCAGGAGGCCTTCGGCCCAAGACTCTTCCGCAAATTCCCAGCCGGTGTGTAGGTACGTGGATCGGAACACGCGAAAAATTATGAAGCGTTCGTCAGATTGGCATGCGAACGCTCGCGTCCAAGCATGAACCGGCCTGTTTCTGCCAGTATGAAATCTGATGCAGGACTGGGGTCTCGAGAAAACTGCTGAAGCCTATCCGGACGACAAGGCCTATGCGCCCGTCGGCTTGGGAGTAGCCACGTTTTGGATGGGTGCGGTCACGTTGGGCTTGGCCGCCTTCGTCGTTTCCGACCTCGTCTCCAAGGGCTCTTGGGCGCCACATATCGTTGGGAACAACCGAGTGGTGTTCGAGAACGATGTACACGGCCTTTATGACGGTCTCGCGCTGGCAGCTATCCTCCTCGTGATTTCTTTTCTTATGACGTTTGCCGGTCGGACTGCCGTTAAGGCAAACCGTAAGCTTGGCGGATTGTGGAGGATCGCATTCTTGGGCGTTCCAGCGCTCATGCTGGTTCTCTTCTTCATAGCGATCACCCTCTACCACTAACGGGAGCGGCCTCGGTCATCTAAACTTGACGAGTGAATCCTCGTCTCCAATCTTGGCTGTCTGACGGCCTGGACCAACTTCGCAGCGAGCATCTGTACAAGGTCCCACGAATCCTCCAATCGCCCGCAGGCGGGCGAGTCCTGATGGACGGCAAGCAGGTGGTCAACCTCGCCAGCAACAACTACCTGGGGTTGGCAAACCATCCCAAAGTGAAGCAAGCCGCCGAAGAGGCCATTGAAAAGTGGGGCGTGGGGGCTGGGGCCGTGCGATGGATTGGAGGCACCATGAGCGTCCATGACGAGCTTGAAGATCGCCTCGCGAGCTTCAAGCATGTGGAAGCCGTGCTGGTATTCACGAGCGGCTTTACCGCCAACGCCGGAACCATTCCCGCCGTGGTCACGGCCAACGACGTGATCATCAGCGACGAGCTGAACCATGCCAGCATCATCGACGGCGTTCGACTGGGCGCGGCAAAGTACAAGAAGTCTGAAGGGTTTGTCTATCCGCACAAGGACATGGAGGCGCTCGAGAAGATTCTCAAGGGCGCCCAAGGGTTCGAGAAGCGCATGATCATCACGGACGGCGTGTTCAGCATGGACGGCGATATCGCCCCCTTGCCCGACATCGTCGAGCTGGCCGAGAAGTACGACGCGTTCGTTATGGTGGACGATGCTCACGCGAGCGGCGTGCTTGGCAACAACGGCGCCGGAACCACCTCTCACTTCAACTTGTACGGCCGCGTGGACATCCAACTGGGCACGCTCAGCAAAGCGCTGGGCGTCGTCGGCGGCTACATTGCGGGCTCGGCTCTGCTCAAGGATTGGCTGATCAACCGTGGCCGCCCGTACCTGTTCAGCACCGCCCATCCACCTTCGGTTGCAGCGGCGCTCATCGCGGCACTGGACATCATGGAGAACGATCCGGAGCCGATGGAGCGGCTATGGGCTAACACGCGCTGGTGGAAGAAAGCGTTAGCTGGGGAAGGGTTCGATACGATGGGCAGCGAGACGCCCATCACGCCCGTGTTCGTGGGTCCCGAGGAAAAGGCGCAGCAGATGGAGAAAGCGCTTTGGGAAGAGGGCGTTTACGCTCTCAGCATCGCCTATCCCACCGTCGCCCGTGGAAAGGCGCGAATCCGCACCATGCCAAGCGCCGCGCACTCGCAGGAAGACCTGGAATTCGCGCTCAACGCATTCAAGAGAGTAAGAGACCGTCTTGGAAGATAAGCAGACCCTGAGGACTCTTCAAAAGATCCCAAACGTGGGACCCGCCTTCGCGAGAGACTTGGCCATGCTTGGAATCACCGGCATAGACGATCTCAAAGGCAAGGACCCGGACCGGCTGTATGAACAGCTTTGCCACGCGACCGACACGCGCCAAGATCCGTGCGTTCTCGACACGTTTCGCGCAGTCGTGCACTATGCCGAGACTGGCGAGACAAAAAAATGGTGGGAGTTCTCAAGCTTGAGAAAACTCGAGGCTAAAAGTAAAAAGACCCTTAGGTGAGAACCCAGGGTCTTGGTGAAAGCCTAAGCAAATAAGCCGGTCGGAAATCCGATCAGCATCTCTCCCATTTCTTAGAAGACATTGCGAACGATTTGTTCCGACCTTTTTTGGGTCGGCTTTAAGAGACCCGTCAATAAAGCTTGGATGGGTCGGCCGTGTCGGGAAAGTAATCGGTATGGCCGTCGGCAAAAAGGTACACATTCCGCTTCATGTGACGGCTTGGGACGGGCGGTTTTACCTCATCGGAGTGGGCGTTTCTGGTCAAATCGGCCGTCTCGAAGATAAGGATCGTGTGTGCTGGAAATTCCGGTTTGGAGGTTTTTGTGCCCCCGAGTTTTGAGACCATCGCATACCCATAGCCGTCGCGCTCGGCTGCCGGGCAGCTAAAGATCTGCTTGGCTGTAAGAGCCGGCCGGTCGCCTTTCGACTCCGGCTTGGGAAGATACGGTTCGGCTCGATCCATCCATGAGCCGCTATCCGGCCACCTATCGTCGAAGTCGCCGGCATAGATGGCCAGAGCAAGCCCAATCTGCTTGAGATGAGAGTTGCAGGCGGTGAGCTTTGCGGCGTCCTTCGCCTGCGAAAGAACGGGTAGGAAGATCGACAATCCGAAGGGGCAGCAAATGACGCAGCCGCCAAATGCGACGGCAAGAACAACCCACAATGCGGCGTTGCGGCCTTTAGACTGGCTCGGCTGCTCCCATTGCGGAGGGACGTTCACCCTCGCTCGACGAGCCGCGACTTAACCGCCTTCATGGCGGCCTCGGTTCGCGAGTTCACCTGAAGCGCCTTGAGGATGTTGCTTACGTGATTCTTGACCGTCTTCTCAGCGATGGAAAGCTTGTTGGCGATCTCCTTGTTGCGGAGACCCTGGGCCACCAGATCAAGGATTTCTTGCTCGCGGTCGCTGAGAACGTACATCTCGGAGTCGTCGATCTCGTCCTCGTCCTTCACGCGGCGAAAGTCTTCCAGCACCTTGGTCGCGATGCGAGGCGTAATCTTTGCCTCGCCCTTTTCGGCCAGCCGGATCGCCTCGATCACGTCCTGGGGCGTGCTGGTCTTGAGCAGGTAGCCAAGAGCGCCGGCGCGGAATGCTTCGTAAACCGTGTCGTCGTCCTCCTTGACCGTAAGGATGACGACCGCAACACCCTTCTCCTGCTTGAGCAGGCGCCGGGTGAGCTCGATTCCGCTCAGGCGCGGCATGTTTATGTCGGTGAGGAGCACGTCGGGTGGGTCGGCGAGGCACGCGTCGAGAGCCTCTTGGCCGTCTTTGCACACGGCGATCAGCTCGCACTCGTTCATCAGCGTCAGCGTCTTCTCGAGCGCCTTGCGGTAGGAAGGCTCATCGTCGACAACCACAACCCGAATCTGCGGATTCATGCCGCAATGCTACCAAGTTCGAAGGACGTTTGGTGACAAAGGACCGATTGCCAGCTTCACGCGTTATAGTTTCGTGAGGAGGCAGCCGAGTGAGTAACCAAGGCGACTACGTCATTTCGAATTGGGGTCCCAAGCCGGACGGATTCCAAATTCAAACCCAGTTTCTGTCAGACGGCTTGACCACCGAGGACTGCCTCATTGACGTGGCCTACTTACACCCCGAGTTAGATGTCACCGTTGGCACCGATCGGGGGATCTTGCATGTAACCGATGGCTGGCTCGTTTTCGAAGGAGAGCGGACCCGCTTTTCCTTTGCGTGGTCTCCGGCAGTGACATTGCCGCAAGAGCTCGACAATTCCCCAGTCATGGCTGTGAGAGTCTCAGGCGTTGATGGCATCAGAATGCGAATGAGCGACATCAAAGGCATGACCGCCGTAGTCCCTAAGCCGATTGGGAAGACGCTCTCGGAATGGCGCGGTCAAGCGCGTAGTTGCACTGGCACCTCGGTCTTACCACCCCTTACCTGTGACCCAGATCTACTAAAACAACAATCTCGAGCGGCAGCGATCTACCTGGTCGTTTCCGGAGTCCTTTTGGGCCCGTCGATCGTTTTGACGACTTTGGTGACCAATACGCTCGGCTTTGGATCCCTTCTGACGTGCGGTTTATTGCTCCTTCTCCCCGTCTTCTGTGTCTGCATCAAAGCCGCCTTCGCCTCCTCAACTCTCGGGCGGCTAAACGCCTACGACCGCCTGGCCGTTGGCGAAAGGTTCGTCCGCGCAACGCTGGATGCGGCAGCCCCACCCGCAGGCCAAACAACTCAACATCCATAATCAGCCATGCCCGTTCTGGAAGTGCGTGACCTGCAAGTCTCGTTTGGCCCGACCAAGATCCTTCGCGGCGTGAGCTTTGACCTGGAAGCCGGCCAGACCTTGGGCGTGGTCGGCGAGTCGGGCTGCGGCAAGTCGCAAACGGGATTCGCGATCATGGGGATGCTGCAGCAGCCTGGAAAGATCGTGGGGGGCTCGATCAAGCTGGAGGGCCGCGAATTGGTGGGATTGAAGGAGCGGCAGCTTCAGGACGTACGCGGAGAACAGATCGCCCTGGTGATGCAAGACCCGTTCACCAGCCTGAATCCTATGATGCGGGTGGGTGAGCAGATCGCCGAAGCGCTGCGGCTTCACAGAGGTTTCAAGCGAAAACAAGCTGTCGATGAGAGCATACGAATGCTCGATCTTGTCGGCGTTCCGGCGCCGGAAAGCAGCTCTAGACGATTTCCTCACCAAATGAGTGGAGGCCAGAGGCAGCGCGTCGTCATCGCAATGGCGTTTGCTTGCCAACCGAAGGTGCTCATCGCCGATGAGCCGACGACGGCCCTCGACGTCACCCTTCAAGCCCAAATACTGCGTCTTCTGCAGGACCTCCAGCAAAAGGAAGGAACCGCGGTGATGATGATCTCGCACGACATCGGCGCAATCGCCTCCATCAGCCAGCGGATCGCCGTCTTCTACGCGGGTCGTATTGTAGAGATCGGTCCCGCGGAGAAAGTGCTTCGACACGCGGCGATGCCCTACACGCGAGCACTGCTCAATGCGTTGCCTCAAGCGGGCAAAAGCCGGCTTGAGGCGATTGGCGGACAGCCGCCCGATTTCTCGCACCTTCCCCAAGGCTGCTCGTTCTCCCCCCGGTGTCCGTTCCGAATTGAGAAGTGCTCCGAGGAGCCGAGTCTTTTGCCGGTCGAAACCGATCACTCGGCCGCTTGCTGGCGAGCGGCCGAGGTGGCTAGCGGCCTTTCGTCGAGTGTTGCTGCCGAGGCCCAAAGTCGTCAAGCTCAATCGGTTTGAACCCGATCTTGAACGCAGGGGAGCTTGCAGGCAGACCAAAGGGATAGGGATCGAAACTGGGATCTGCTACCAGATTGCTCTTATCGACGAAGGCAGGTAGATCGGGGCTACCATCGGTCTTCCAAAGCAAATTGCTGCGGAAGACAAACCCAGGACCCTGCAGATTGCCACCAAAAAGCGGAGTCTTACGCCATTCGATGATGTTGTTCTCCATCGTGAAGCTGTTATGGTCTTCCGGCCGGGACCTGATGATCTGCCCATCTTGCTGGGCAAACATAAAGATGTTGTTTCGAATCTCGTTATCTTGTCCGTAGTGCTGATGGAAGCTTCCGGTCTTGCAGTTTGTTACAACGTTGTTCTCTACCAAAATATGGCTGCTCCCCTCGTCGAGGTAAATCCCCCAACCGCCATATCCCCACGCCTTGACCGATTCGATCTTGTTGTTTCGAATGATCGTTCCCGGTGAAACGCCAAGTGTGTAAATGCCACCCATATCGCTTAGGAGGCCTTGACCTATGTTGGCGATCAAGTTGTTCTCGATAACGTTATCGACAGCATCGCTGGGACCGTAGCCCCACGTCCAGCCGACAGAAATGCCCGTGTAGCCCAAGTCCAAAATCAGGTTGTGGCTTACCACGTTGTGACCGCTATTGCCGATCCAGATGCCAACCGCGCTTGCGTGGACCTCTCCGTCATCCGAGATCATGCAATCTCTGACCGTCGTTCCCGATGTTCCATGACCCACTTTGATGCCCCCAGCTCCCAGATGGCCGAGAAAACAATTCAGGATCCGATTGTTCTTGCAGGCGCCCATTAGCTCGATACCGTAGGTCCCACATGCAAACACGCTGCAGGTTAGTTCGCAGTTGACGGCGTCTTTCAAAACGAGAGCGCCCGGCACGGCTACGGCAGCTTGCACATCACCCGAGCTGTCGTTCGGCAAATCCCATTCGGCCCCCATGAACCTTCCATTCAGAGTGATGTTTGATGCGCCATCGATCTCCACTACTGGCCCTAGGCGTGGGATTCTCGCTTCGAAGGTCGTCAGATGATCTCCGGGCCGCGGAACATAGTAGATGCGGCCAGATGGCCGGTCCCAATACCACTGACACGGCTGTTTGAGAGCCTCGGAGACGTTATCCAGGTAATAGGGCGCAGCCTGACCTGAGTAATCGTCGCTTAGTCGAAAAACGCTCCTCTTCTTGAATTTGACGAGATGCTGCTTGTCGTCGATGCTCTCGATGGGCAGCCTTGACGTCACCCAGAAGTGATGGGCGCCAAGTTCCACCTCGCCCAGGTTCTTCATGTCAGAGAGATCGCCAGCCTGGTACAGGGCCTCCGTCTGGCCCT
>DASZPA010000388.1:0-2980 GCA_035550555.1 Fimbriimonas sp. | reverse complement strand
GCGGTTGGCATCGGGACCGAACTCCTCGGTTCCTGTCTCGGGGTCCACGACGTCGAGAAGGCCGTTCGGCTGGACGTCGACTCCATACCGGTGAAAGTCCGCCGCGAAATCTGCCGGATCGTCTTGCTTGTAGCTGAGCAGCATGGTTCCCAGCGACCCTGAGCCTTCTTTGAGACTTGCAAACTGGATAAAGCCGACGCTGACGTAGCCCGTGTCGTACGTGTTGACCGCATCGAAGCCGCCTTCCAACTGTGAGACGGCGCGCATCACATGGGACTGTGTATCGTCGCACCCGGCCAGGGCAAAAAGCTTGTCGAGGCGCGAAGGGTCGACGTTCTTGACGACCGTTCCTTCCGACATCACGCCGTCGGAGAACCGATAGTAGGCGTAGCGGGGGCTCCCCAGCTTGACATTGTCCTGGTACTGGATCGTGCCGTCGTCGAAATTGATAGAGAACTGCTTTGGAGAAACGGAGGCAGCAAACGGCGGCGGATCTCCCGCCAAAACCTCCAAATCGGTCGGGATTGGGCCCGGGTCCTGAGGCTCGTCCAGGGGCGTGTCCTTGTCGGGAAGCGGCAGCTCAAGGCCCTGCGCCTGTTGGTTCGCCGCGCGAGCCTCCTGAAGCGCCTGCCAGCGGTCGTGGTGAACCTTTGCGACGATCCAGGTTTCCCAAGCCTTCTGCTGATCGTTTTGAGGCTTTGCGTCGGCGGTGGGGGGCGTGGAAATCTTACGAGCCCGGTTGTAGCTCCAGAGCCATGTGGAGCCTTCGGGAGTGAGTCTCACCTGCCAGAGTCCCTTCTGCGCCGCGGACGCCGGCTCTCCGACCGAGTAGCGGCTGGGATCGGACCAGTACTGGACGAGCTGGGTCCGCTCTTCCGAACTGAACTGTGGCGGCATCTGCCTTGGAATCAGCCCCACCGCGGTCGCTATTCCGACCATCGCGGAAGCAATCACTCCTGCCCGAACCAACACAACGGTGCCTGTCATCATGCTCGAAACCCCAGGCGGAACAGTTCGCCTATTCTACCGACTCGGCATATTCCGTAAAACTTTCAGAGGCGAATCGTTGAGATTACGGGGTCGGAGACCTCCGACCCTCCTGGCTCGAGGGCCAAACTCCGCGTCCCGGGCGTTATCGTAAGAATTGAGCAAAAACTATATTTAAGTCCCAAGGAAGTTGGCGGCAAATTCCGCACAAGCAGCCCGTTTTGGAAGCATAAAATGTGATTGGAGCAGCTCATGGAATTGCGGGAGAAGATTGCGCATTTGTATCGCCGGTTTGGTTTTGGTGCTCGTCCGGAGGATCTGGATCGTGGCGAGGAGATCGGGCTGGACGGAGTCATGCACCGGTTGCTGGACTACCGGTCCGTGGACGAGAACTTCGAGGTGGACCCTCACGAATTCGCGTGGCGGACGAAGAGCGACGCCGATCCAAGCGCGGGCAGCTACCGGCTCTGGTGGGCGATGCGGATGGTATGCGGAGAGCGTCCGGCCCAGGAGCAGCTCACGCTGTTCTGGCATGGCCATTTCGCGGTAAGCGACGCCAAGGTCGAGGACGGTTCGATGATGCTGCAGTACCTGAACACCTTGCGCAGCCACGCGGACGGCAACTTCGTCGACCTGCTCAAGGCCGTCAGCAAGGACCCGGCCATGATGCGCTACCTGGACCTTCAGCGCAGCCTGGTAGGCAGCCCCAACGAGAACTTTGCCCGCGAGGTGATGGAGCTGTTCACGATGGGGATCGGCAACTACACCGAAAAGGATGTGAAGGAAGCGGCTCGGGCGTTCACCGGCTGGAGCTACGTGAACATGTATTACGAGTTCCCTGGAACCAACGCGAAGAAGCTCAAGGAGGCCATGACGTACAACCGGCCCTTCAGCGCCTTTGCCCTGATGCCGGCCATGCACGACCGCTCGCCGAAGACGATCCTCGGCAAAACCGACTTCTTCGACGGCGACATGTTCCTGGAGCATCTGGCGTCCAGTCCTGCCACCGCGCGCCACATGTGCGCCAAGCTCTGGACCTACTACGCCTATCCCAACCCTGAGCCGGCTCTGGTGGAGAGGCTGGCGGACGAATGGCAGAAGTCGAACGGCAACATCAAGCACATGCTCTTCGCCATCGCTCGCTCCCCAGAGTTCTGGTCGGACCGGTGCGTGCGCAAAAAGATCAAAAGCCCGGCCGATCTCTGCGTGGCGATCTGCCGCCAAATGGGAGCCGGCAAGGCGCTGCTCGACCTGCGCGGTCCAGCCAACGTGGAAACTCCGATGAGCCAGCAGGTCTTGAACAACATGTATGCCCTGATCGACCGGATGGCTCGGTGCGGCCTCTCGATCTTCTATCCGACGGACGTGTCGGGCTGGAAAGGCGGAGACGCGTGGGTAAGCCCTGCTGCCATGGTCGAGCGTTACGGCTTTCGAGGGCTGTTGGTCTATGCCCAAAAGGGGATCGGACCTTGTACCAAGCACACTCTGGAGTACGTGAAGTCACAGAGTCCCGCCGACTCGGCCTCGCTTGCCGCGGCGGTCACCCGCTTGTTCGACATCGACCTCCCTCCCGAGGGTCAGCAGGTCTTGACACAGCTGATCGACCGTCACGGAGGAGTCAAAGTTTTGAACAAGGAGAACGTGTGGGCTTACGCGCTGGATAGGAGTCTTCTCACGCTCATGGCCGCCCCAGAGACGCACGTTTGCTGACGCAAAATCCCTGCTGACTTTGGCCGGCTGACAAGCCGGAGGTCCCTTTCTTGCGGCGTGTCGTTGGGTAAGGCCGGACCTACTGTAGTCGCGGGAGAGAGTGTTGCATCGAGCGGGCTGCATGGCGAAAGGCTCCCACAACTTCCTGGCCTGTCCTCCATCCCGGAGGGTGGATGGCCCGTTCGATACCACTCCACACCGAGCGTATAGAATCGGACGCCACAGGCGTAAAGGACCTATGTGGCCTGGCACATGGACCCACCAATCTGTTGTCGGACCTGGG
>DASZPA010000387.1:0-9732 GCA_035550555.1 Fimbriimonas sp. | reverse complement strand
AGCGAAGCCGTTGTGCCATCCGCATACCGGATCTGCCCGTTACCCGATACGTCCCACGTCAGCGTGGCCGGCAAGCCAGGATCGCTGCCCGTGATTTTGCCGCTGCCTGAGTTGTCGCTCTCGAACACCAAGTCGCACTTGAGGGAGGCCGAGTCCGTGCTAGTCGCATTCCAACCGAAGTCGGAGTTATACGTGATCTTTTCGGTTTGCGAGTAGCCGTTCTCAAGCGCCACCGCCGTGGATCCGGTGCCGCTGAAGTGTCCGGAATCGCCAAACAAGATCGAATACTGATTGTCCGTGTTGGCAACGCCGGGCATCGAATAGACGATGCTCCCGTTGTAGCCGATCGCCTGCTTGTTGGAGTTCGTCTGCGTTACCTGATTGTACGTGCCGCTGACGCCGTTGTAGGGGCCCGAAGTGACTGTGAACGGCCCGCTCAACGTGGCGGTGTTTTCGTCCAAATGGTAGGTGAGGCTTCCCGCGGAGGTGCTTCTGGCCTGGTCGGTCCACAAGCTCTCGTTGATCGCCGCCGGAGCGATCACCACGGAACCGTACAGCTGGAGGACGCTGTCAAAGAAAGCCTGGCCGTGGCTCAGCAGCTTGGGGCCGAACCCCCGGAAGCTGTTACTGGCGGCGCTCTGGCTGATGGCGGCCATGTTGTTGGCGACGTCGCTTACCGTCTTCGCCGAGGGATGCTTGCCAGCCGAGGATCCATGGGAGCCTCCTCCTCCACCGCCGCAGCCGGCGAGCACAAGCGCCGCAACAAGCACATAAGGGAGCGATGAT
The DNA here is from genome assembly GCA_035550555.1 of Fimbriimonas sp. GTDB lineage: Bacteria > Armatimonadota > Fimbriimonadia > Fimbriimonadales > Fimbriimonadaceae > Fimbriimonas. The sequence continues at coordinate 8,946 of DASZPA010000387.1, read as the reverse complement.
CGGACGTTCGATGACTGTGTATCCAAAGTTGACACGACCTAAAGAGTAGACGGAAGCACGGCAGAATTGACAGGAGCCTGACCAGCGAGGTGCAATTTTCAGGATTGGGCGAACGACTGACGCAGTTGCTCACGCCTTTCAACTGTCAGGCGGCGGACCTGAAGTCCAATGTTCCTTTTTCAGCAGCTTTTGAGCACTAACAGGTTCGATCTTGATCGGGCAGTTTGAAGAGTAATATAATCGCCTGAGTGACTGTGTCTCGACTTTTGAGGACGACTTCATGAGGTGTCAGTGAACCGATTAGCTAGTACGGCTGTTTTATTAGGAGTTTTGGCTGTCTCAGGCGCTCAGGCGCAAAGCTGGACGCCAGTGCAAGGGGTGCCGAACATCGGCGCCAACTGTCCGCTGTTGTTGACCGACGGGTCCGTAATGATCCAGGACGCTGACAACAGCAATTGGTACAAGCTCTCGCCCGATGCTCAAGGCAACTACGTCGACGGAAAGTGGACTCAGCTCGCCTCCACTCCCGGCTGGGGTCCGTTGTACTTTGCTTCCCAAGTCATGACGGACGGCCGCGTGTTCGCCATGGGTGGCGAATACAACTTCGGAGACGCCGTCTGGATCAACACAGGCGGAATCTACGATCCCGTCAAGGACGCTTGGACACCGCTCGCAGCCCCCTCCGGCTGGAACCAGATCGGCGACATGGGCAGCTTGAACCTCCCCACCGGACAGGTCATCTTTGCGAACCCCTTTTCAAGCCAGTTCGGGATCTTCGATCCGACCACGAACCAGATTACGGCTCCGTACGGAAGCGGCAAGGCGGAAGCCAACGATGAAGAGGGTCTGACGCTGTTGCCCAATGGCAACATCTTCACCGTCGACGTCGGAATCGCCAACGGCGCCGAGGTGTTCGATACGACGAGCAAGACATGGTCCAAGCTTCCCAACACGCCTTACGACGTCGTCGACCGACCTGACGCTGAAATTGGACCGGCCGTCCTTCAGTACAACGGCCAGATCATCCAGTTTGGCGGAAACGGCGCCAATGTCATCTTCAATCCCAGCAACAGCTCCTGGTCGTCGGCTCCGAGCTTCCCGAAGGTTTCGGCGGGTCAGCTCGATTGCGCCGATGCGCCGGCAGTCCTGTTGCCGAACGGCCAAGTCCTGGTTGACGCAGGCCCAGGCTACGCGATTGGTGGCTGCTACTTCTTCCTGTGGGACGGAACCAAAGGGTCTCTGACCGCCGTTCAGGGCCCGCCCGATTCGCCGAACAGCGTCGACTTCGCGGGTAACTTCCTGATTCTTCCGAACGGTCAGATCCTCTACACCAACCAGTCGCCGAACGTGATGCTCTACACGCCGTCGGGAAGCCCGGATCCCACTTGGGCGCCCACGATTACGAACGCGCCTTCGGCCCTGAAGATCGGCTCCTCTTATACGATCTCCGGAACCCAGTTCAACGGACTGTCCGGAGGTTCGGCTTATGGAGACGACCAGCAGAATCAGACGAACTATCCGATCATCAAGCTCACCATGCAGTCGAGCGGCCACGTCTTGTACTGCCGCGAGTACGGCCCCAGCACAATGGGGATCTGCACGGGCAGCAAGATCGTTTCGACTCACTTCACCGTGCCGTCCAACGCCGAGCTCGGCGCTGCGACCTTGCAGGTCGTCACGAACGGTATCGCTTCGAAGCCGGTGAACGTCTCCGTGGTACCGCCGATCTCGGCAAGCTCGGTGTCTCTGTACCAGGGCATCAACGGATCGGGGACGGTGGCGTCCATCAACACGGTCGACGGAATCTGCTACAAGGGCACGTCGGTGAACTCCTCATCGGGGCAGATCGTTGCCGTCGAAGCGGACTTCAAGCTGCCGATCACGAAGCTGCAAACGCTGTCGATCAAGGCGACCGCAGCCGCCAGGTCTGGGGCAACGGAGCAAGTCTACGCCTATGACTGGGTTCGCAAGACCTGGGTCATCTTTGGAAGTGTGGCCTTTGGCTCGGGACAGACGACAATCAACGTCTCGGTGCCATCGACGAGCAATCCTGCCAACTTCTGCAGCTCGACCGGACAGGTCAAGACGCTGGTGCGCGGCGTGCTGCCCAGCCACATCTCGATCTCTCCGTACCAGATCAAAGTGGACGCGGTGGCCTTGGCCTTCGGCTAGTTCGGGTCCAAACCAGATAGAAGAGGCCGCGGAAGAGCTTCCGCGGCCTCTTTTGCGTTTCGAGGGCAGGCGAGCTACTTACTGCTTGGTGAGGTGGAACGTGTCCGTGTAAGCGGCGGACTTCAGATCGCCCGTGACGATCCCGTGGTCCGCCTGAAATTTACCGGAGACGTTAACGGTTGCCATACCGGGATAGCTAAGAGTTCCGTTGAGCACGAGGTCTTTGTCCACAGACCCAGTGAGCGAACCCTTCTTTCCGGTCGTTTGGTTGTTGAGCGTTCCGAAGACGTTGCCCAGCTTTGTCAGCTGAAGGCTGGCAGTGCCGCTGTCGCCGTTGGTGCTGGTGAACGTTCCAGAGTACGTTCCAGCGGCCGGATTGTTGATGAAGGCGGACTCGATACCCGCGCAACCGATGAGCGAGACAGAGAAACAAGCGTAGATCAGCAAATTTTTCATGACATGACTCTCCAGCGAGTGTTAGCCTAATCATTGGCTTCGCATGTTTCGGCGATAAGGGGACGAGCGCGAAGACCCGGTATTCCTACGCGTGTATTTCACACTACGCTTCTCGTCAGGCGACGAGATCGTGAACGACGTTGCCAAAAACGTCGGTCAATCGGTAGTCACGGCCGGCATGCCGGTAGGTCAGCTTCGTGTGGTCGAAGCCCAGCAGATAGAGAATCGTTGCGTGAAGGTCATGGACGTGGACAGGATTCTCGACCGCCTGGAAGCCGAATTCGTCGGTCGCTCCATAGACGGCGCCACGCTTCACGCCCCCGCCCGCCATCCAGTAGGTGAAGCCATAGTGGTTGTGGTCGCGCCCGTTCGACTTGCCCGCGTTGGCGCCCGGCGTCGGCAGCTCCACCGTTGGAGTCCGGCCGAACTCGCCGCCCCAGATGACCAAGGTGTCGTCGAGCATGCCACGCTGCTTCAGATCGGTCAGCAGTGCGCCGATGGCTTGGTCGGACTCGTGCGCGAGGTTCCGGTGCGCCACGGCGATATCGTCGTGGCTGTCCCACGGCTGGCCCGCTCCGTGGTAGAGCTGAATGAACCGCACACCGCGCTCCGCGAGGCGGCGCGCCATGAGACACTGGCGGGCGAAGTTTCCGGGGCCGTACAGATCCCTGATCGCCTTTGGCTCTCGCTCCACGTCGAACGCGTCGGTCGCTTCCGTTTGCATCCGGTAGGCCAGCTCGAACGACTGAATCCGGGCCTCCATGGCCGGGTCCTCCTGACGTTTGGCCAAGTGCTGCTTGTTGAGCCTTTGGACCAGGTCGAGCTGCTCGCGTTGCTCGCTGGGAAGCGTGTAGTGGTTCTTGATGTTCTCCACGAGCTTCTCGATGTCCGTCTGGGTCGGGTCGATGTACGTTCCGGCCAAGACGCCCGGAAGAAAGCCGGCCTGCCAGTTTTGCGTTTCTTGGATCGGATAGCCGCCCGGGCACATGGCAATGTAGCCCGGAAGATTCTGGTTTTCCGTGCCAAGCCCGTACAGCACCCACGAGCCCATCGAAGGGCGGACCATCCGCGCGATGCCCGTGTTCATGAGCAGCAGCGAGGGTTCGTGGTTGGGCACGTCCGCATGCATCGACCGGATGACCACCATGTCGTCCACATGCTTGGCCAAATGCGGAAAGATCTCGCTGACTTCAATGCCGGACTGGCCGTACTTCTGAAAGCCGTAGGCCGAAGGAAAGGCGGCGCCCGTCTTGCGTTCGGTGGGTAGCTGCAGTGGGATTGCCTGCCCTGCGTACTTCTGAAGAGCAGGTTTGGGATCGAACGTGTCCACCTGCGACGGACCGCCGTTCATAAACAGGAAAATGACCCGTTTCGCCCGCGCCTTCAGCGGAGGCGTCTTCGGCGCCAGGGGATTGTAGGGACCGGTCGAATTGGAAGTCAAAAGGCCTGCGAAGGACGGCTCCGAAAGCAGTCCCATCAACCCAAGCGCCGCAAAGCCGTTGCCCATTCGGCTGACCAACTGTCGGCGCGTCAGGAACAGGTCGTTCAGAGGATTGCGATGGTCGTACTCAGACATCGGCCTTCTGTTGAGTGTACAACGACTTCAGTTTCGGAATTGGGGAGCGTTCCTTTGTGGTTGCTGGATTCACACGCTTGTGGATGGTCCCAGCCATCCTTTGGGTGGACTTCTGGCGTTAACGAACTGGAATCTTCTCGTGGTTCCGCTCCAGGCTCCGCTAAGCGGAGGCGGCTTGAACTCCCGACCTCTCACGCGGTGCAGAGAGGCGATCGCTCATGGGTGTCACGGCTTCTTGGGGTGGTTGAACGCGGCCTCAATACTGCGAAGTGCTACGTATCTAGCCCCAGGTCACGACCTACTTGGGGCCAGACCAGTAAGCGCCTCTCTGGACTTGCCTGAAAGGCTCATTGCAGCCCTCCAAGCACGAAGCCCTGGACTACGTGGCGAAAGGCCCCAGAGAGACTACAGGCGGCTACGTGTAGTCGCGCAGCAGGCCGACGATCTTACCGATCACCTTGGCGTGTTCGTCTCGGGGAACCTCGATGGGCTTGTAAAGCGGGTTGCTGGGCATAAGCTGGATGCCCTCTTTCGTGTAGTTGATCCGCTTGACGGTGGCCTCTTCTCCGATCAAAACCGCCACCAATTCGTTTTGCCGTGCGGTCTCCTGCTGACGGACCACTACTAGATCCTCCGGCATGATGCCTTCCTCGATCATGGAGTCGCCCCGGACGCGCAGAACGAACGCTCCCGTGGCGTTGCGGACCATACCAAACGGCACGGGGATCATGTCTTCCACATGCTCTTCGGCCAAAATTGGCGCGCCGGCAGCAATCGAGCCGAGGAGCGGCAGCATCGCAACCTTGTTCGTCTGCTGAAAATCGGGATGGACCACGCGAATGGACCGTGGAAGGTTCGAGCGGGAAATGTAATTCTTTCGCTCGAGAGCGTCCAAATGGACCGTAACGCCGCGAAGAGATCCGATGTTGAAGTCCTTGCCAATTTCGCGTATAGAAGGCGGATATCCGACCTTCTCGACGTAGTTCAGGATGTACTCCAGAATCTCTTGCTGCTTCTTGGTGAGTCCTTTTGCCATAGTGATCCAGCCGTCCTTGGCGTTACGCACGCCGTAGACACACTATACACTCACTTTGTCTACTTGTCAACTAGACCACCCCGCAGACATAAAAGGACTGATCTTTGAGCCATGTCATAATTTGCAGCCGTTGCGGCTGCAGGTGAATCCTCCGTGTCCATCAGTAAGTTTCAAGAAAAGTTTCTCACGAACAAAGGCTGTCTAACTGTCACAGTCGTTGCGTTCTCGTCGGTGTTCCTGTTCTTCGGCGTTCGATGGCAATCCATCTTCGGCGGAGACGATCAAGGAGCGGGCAACAAGGCTCCGCTGGTGGTCACGATCGGAGATATTCCTGTGACGACCGAGCAGGTGACCGACGGTGTCAGCCGGCAATCCAGCCAGATGCCCTCCACAGGTTTCGCGTCTCAGGTCCAGACCACTTCCAGCGTCCTGAGCAATTTGGTACGGGGTGCGGCCTGTGCGGCGATCGGCGAGCGGGACCACCTGCTTAGCGACGACGCCATCCTCAAGAATGCGACGGAGATCGTCAGTCAGCAGATCGATGGGATGAAGTCCGCCTTGAACGTCAAGCCCGGCGCTTCGCAGAAGGAGATCGACGACGCCTTTGCCAAGGCCGGCCAGAAGCCACCCAGCCAAATGCTTCAGGGAGTGCTCGAAAACGTCAAGCAAGCCTTGTCGGACTCGAACAAGCGAAAGGATCTGGAGGCCGGAGTCGCTCCGCAAATCGTTACTGAATCCATCGCTACCAAACTCGCTCCCACGCAGCAGCAGATCGACGACTATTTCAAGGTGTACACGATCAAGGAGATCGACTTCCAAGGCAAGCCCGGCGCGCAGGACCAAAAAGCCCAGGAAGCCCTCAAGGCGATCAAGGGCGGTATGAGCTTTGAGGCTGCCATGGACAAATACTCAACCGCGAAAGCGCCTCCAGGAAAGAAAGCGAACGAAGTCACTCGCGATGTCAAGGGAGAAGAGCTCAGCTTCACGCCGACTTACAAGTCCCTTCCCGCGCTCAAGCCCGGATCCGTTTCGGACGTCGTCGACTCCTTTGGCGGCAAAGCCATCTTCAAGCTGGTCTCCGTAAAAGAGGATATTCCCAAGGACTTCGATCAGCAGAAGGGAATGTACTACACCAGGATCGAGGGGCAAAAGCTTCAAGAAGAGTTGCAGAAGGAGATTCAGGCGATGGTGGACAGTTCGGCCACCAAATGGACGAACAAGGGCTACAAGGCTCTCTACGACCTTTCGCTCACTTTCCAGATCATCGATCCCAAGAAGCGCGATGCTGCTCTTCAGTCGGTCATCGCGGAGGCTAAAGCCGCCACCGCCACGCCTGTGGACGCGCAGCCCGCGACCTACGCGTGGTATCAAGCGTCCGATCTTCTGTACAAGTCGGCGCCTCCGCAGGACCAAGCCAAAATGCGGGACGACCGGATCGAGGTCCTGAAAGAGGTCCTCGATTACACCGAGGACGTGGACCTCCGGATGGAGCTGTTCGACTTGTACGTTCAGAAGAAGGACGGCGCGGACGCCCTGATGAATCTGGTGCAGGCGTCCAAGGCAAATACGTCCTACGACGCAGACGGGCAAAGAAAGTTTGGCGACATCGCGGCCAAGCGCTTCCAACTGGTGAACCAGAAGCTGGTCAAGCTGGAAGACCTAAAGGAGCTCGACTCGGCTCAAGACACATGGCGAAGCGAAAAGAAGCGCTCCGACCAAGAGGCTGCCGATGCGAAGAAGGCCGAGGCTGAACAGGCTGCCAAAGACAAGGCGAACCAAAAGGCAAACGAGGAGCTGCTGAAGAAGCAGGCCGAGGAGCTCAAGAAGAACACGGCATCCACGAAGACGCCTGCCGGAAAGGAAGCTCCGAAGGCGCCTGCGGGAGCGCCGAAGAAAGGGCCTTAAGGCGGCTGCGATGGAGGGTCGCCTGATTGTCGTGGCAACGCCGATCGGCAATTTGGGCGACCTTTCTCCGCGCGCCGTCGAAGCTCTCACGCAAGCCGAGCTTTGGATCGTCGAGGATACGAGGGTCAGCGGAAAGCTGGCCTCCTATCTGGGCTTGAAGAAGCCGATGCGGATTCTAAACGACCACTCCGCGTCCTTTCGAGTCGAGAAGCTGGTTCAGGAGATCGAGCGGGCTTCCTGCATCGCTCTACTCTCTGATGGGGGCACGCCGGTCGTCTCTGATCCCGGCGCGGCCCTGATCGATGCCTGTGTGGCCAAGTCGATTGCTGTCGAGGCGATTCCCGGCCCTTGCGCGGCGATCCTGGCCCTTTCGTTGAGCGGCTTTTATGGTCAGCGCTTTGCTTTCCTGGGCTTTTTAGGCCGCAAGCCGAAGGACATTCGAAGCGAGCTGACTCCCTATCAGACCTCGCCGCTCACACTCGTGCTGTACGAATCCGTCCACCGCCTTGACACTCTCGTTTCGGAGGCGTACCAATCGCTGGGCGCCCGCCGTTATGCGATCTGCAGAGAGCTGACCAAGAGCCACGAACAAGTCTTCCACGCAATTTTGCCGTATCGACCTACGGAGGAGGAGGTCCCAAGGAAGGGAGAACTGACAATTGTGCTGGAAGGATTGAGAAAACGTCCACCGATTTAATACGAGGGTTGACCGAATTTATACGGTTGCCAGATTCGTTGAGGGGCGTGAAAGGGTGAGTTTTAAATCGATTTGGGCGTTCTTGTGTGCAGCAGTTCTCATGACCTTGGCATGCACCGGCCTTGCTCAAGATCGATCGGACGACACGTACAAGCTCCAACCGGAAGACGTCCTGCAAATCCAGGTTTTCGGTCAGCAACAGCTCACCGCGCAAGTTCCGATAGGCCGAGACGGCTACATCAGCGCTCCGTTCGTGGGCAGCGTCCAAGCCCAAGGGCGGACGATCGATGAGCTTACGGACGCCCTGACCCATCTTTACGAGACGAAGATGCGGCTCCGCGATCCGATCGTCAGCGTCGTGTTCGTGTCCTATCGGCCGCTGCACGCCTCGATCGGAGGAGCAGTGGTGAAACCAGGGCAATACGTATTTCGCCCGGGAGACACGATTCTGACGCTCCTGAACAACGGAGGGGGCGTGGTTCCGGACGTCGCGGACATGAGGCGCGCCTACCTGCGGCACAAGGGCACCGTCGAAATCATTCCCCTCGACCTGTACGCGATGATGACGCTGGGCGATATGTCTCAGAACTACACGCTGCAAGATGGGGACGAGATCACGGTTCCGGAGGCGCGAAACAACAAGATCCTCATTACCGGAACGCTCCAGCACCCCGGACAGTACCCTTACCACGAGCCGATGACCCTTGCCGACGCGATTGCCTTGGCGGGCGGAGAAGTCCGCGGCCGAACGCGCTTCAGCCACACGATCATCATTCGGCAGAAGCCGGGCCTCCCGGGCAAGTACACGAAGATCCTCGCGAACTTTGTCCGGTTCGTCCGCAACGGAGACCAGAGCCAGAACGTAATTCTGCAGCCGGGGGACTTCATCTTCGTCCCTGAAACAGACACCCCGAACCTGGAAGAGATCAACGCCATCTTCAACGCGGCCTACATCATCAATCTGATCACGGGCGGGACGTTCGTGAGGCCGTAGCGGGTCTAGGCGGTTGCGGTGTAAAGCATGGCCGACTGGCGCGTCGGAGCGAACTTGTTGCACTCCTCCAAAAACCTTTCTCGGATCTCCTTCAGAGCCGAGAGGCGATC
>DASZPA010000386.1:0-5717 GCA_035550555.1 Fimbriimonas sp. | reverse complement strand
GGGCGACGGCTATCCACTCCGGATCGGCTCCAAACCGGCGGCGGTACTGGTCACGCATCTCTTCGGGCGACATCGGGAATGATTTTGAAGTGCAAGGCTTGCCGTTTGCCCAGCAAGCAAATCTGCTAATCCGGCGAAAATGCCGGTGGTACCTTTGGCCGAGGTTGGAATGGAGGTAGCGTCGCCGCTAGGCTCTACAACCACCGCCTGAGTCGTCTGCGAACCCTCGCGGGCGGCGACACTTCTGCCGGGTACCCTCCCGTTCTATGCGCGACCCGGTCGTCGAAAAGATTCAAGATTGGCTTCGAACCCACGAGAACGAGCTGCTGCAGGACACGATCTGCATGCTCCAGATTCCCTCGCTGGAGGCCGAAGCCGCTCCCAATGCTCCGTTTGGCATCGAGAATCGAAGGGCGCTCGACCTCGCTTTGGAGCTCTCTGAGAAAGCCGGAATGAGAACCACCGATCTCGAGGGCTACATCGGCTACGCCGAGTTTGGGCAGGGCGACCGGCTCATCCTTTCACTTGGTCACCTCGATGTCGTGCCGGTGGGGCCGGGGTGGAAGCATGAGCCGTTTGGCGCCGAGATCGACAACGGCTACATTTTTGCCAGGGGAGCGAACGACGATAAGGGGCCGACGATGGCCAGCTTCTATGCGATGCGTGCCATCAAGGAGTGCGTCCCGAACCTGAGCGCTCGGATGCGGCAGGCGTTTGGCTGCAACGAGGAGTCGGGATTCGAGTGCGTGCACCGATACATGAAGACCGAAGAGGCGCCAACCTACGGCGTCGCTCCAGATTCCGGCTGGCCACTTTACCACGCCGAGAAAGGCATCGCTAACCTCGAGGTCTACGCTCCACTCAACAAAGGAGCCGACTTTGAGCTGCTCTCGATCGAGGGCGGTCAGCGGCCGAACATCGTAATCGACAAGTGCACGGCGCGTGTGCATGTGAAGCAAGGGGCCCGCGCCGGAGTCGAAGCAAGACTTGCCGACGCGTGGGACAGGAATGTGACCGTCAGTTGGGATGGTGACGTGCTCAACGTGTTCGCAGAGGGTAAGGCAGCGCACGGCAGCACTCCTCACAACGGCGACTCGGCGGCAATCCGGGCGTTCCGTCTCCTTAAGGAACTTGCCCCAACGGAGAGCGAAATCTACTTCCAAGAGCTGTTCGACTCGACGCACATCGGCGGCGCGGGCCTCGGAATCGCTGGATCTGACGAAGTCAGCCGAGACCTGACCTGCAATTTGGGGATTCTGGCAACGGAGGGGAACGAAGTCCACTTCACGTACAACATCCGGTACCCCGTCACTTGGAAAGGCGAGAAGCTTCAGGAGATGTGCCGCAAGTATTTCGGCAAGCTGACGAGCGGCCTTGAGCTGCGGACAATGTCCGACAGCCCTTCACTCTACTTCCCGCTCGACCATCCGATGGTGAAGGTGATCACCGAGGTGTACTCCGAGGAAACCGGCGAGACGAAGGAGCCGGGAACGATGGGCGGCGGCACCTACGCCCGTGCCGTGCCGAACACGGTCAGCATCGGAACCGCCTGGCCGGGAGACGGTGGCGCTCACGAGACCGACGAGCACTATGCCGTGGAGAGCCTGTTCAAGGCCAGCCGAATTTACGCGCATATCCTATATCGTCTGGCGACGATGGAGGAATGAAATTTGTGAGTTTGTGAGTTTGTGAGTTCTTTAGGGATAAGAGCAGAGAGTCGTCCCCGGTTCTTACGAACTTACAAACTCACAAACTTAACAACTTCCACCTTTAGGCGGCCGCGCTTTCCTTCGCCATCGCGTCGTAGTGCGTGGTTCTGTTTCGGCCGGATTGCTTGGAGAAGTAGAGAGCGGCGTCGGCTTGGGCGATGATCTCTCGCGAAGTCATGGAGAGATCGTCCGCGCTGGCGACTCCGAGGCTGCACGTCACGCTACGGGTGTTCCAAGACCCCTTGAGGATGGCGGTGCGGAACCGCTCGGCGGCTTGGAGCGCGTGGGCTCGATCGCATCCCTGGAGAATGATCGCGAACTCCTCCCCTCCATAGCGGGCTGGAAGCTCGTTGGCTCGCGCCGTCTTCTGGAGCGTGCCGGCGAAATCGATTAGAACGTCGTCGCCGACCTGGTGTCCAAATTGGTCGTTCAGCTTCTTAAAGTGATCGATGTCGAGAAGCACGAGCGAGAACGGCTCGCTGCGGTCGTGGAGCGCCACCAAGGCTTCGTCGAGCATCTGCTGGAAGCGACGATGGTTCCAAAGGGCGGTCAAACCGTCCGTCACCGCCAAGTGGTTGAGCCGCTCGTTGGCGTCCTCCAAAGCGACCTTTTGAAGCTCCAGCCTTTCGGCGAGCTCCATCGACTGCCGCTCGGCCAGTTTCCGCTCGGTGACGTCCAGATTGGCACAGACCGCGCCGACCGCCTCGCCATTTCGTCCTCGAAGACAGATCAAATTGCAGGCCAAGTATCGGGCGACGCCCTCTCGAACCTGGAAAGTCCAGTCAAAGCTTGTTTCCGCTCCTGCTACGAACACCTCGGCAACCTTCTCAGGGCTCCAAAGGCTGTGCCCTCGCCGGTTGAGCACTTCCCAAATCGGCTTCTGAATGGCTTCGAAGGCGGGGATTCCGAATACCTCTTGCGCGGCCTTGTTCCACTCGTGGATGCGGCCGTCCTCGTCGAAGGTGAAGGAGGCGACAGGAAGACCGTTGAACAGCTCCTCAAAGCGGCGTGACGCCAGCTTCAAGCATTCGTTCATATCCTGAAGCAGCTTGGAAGACTGTTCGAGCTCAGCCTTCTGCTGTTGTAGGTCCTCCTCGGTGGCCAGAATACGGCGGGCCACGTTCAGGCGTGCGTGGAGCTCTTCGCGGTCGAGTGGCTTGCTCAGGACGTCGTCGACGCCAGCGCCGAACGCCTCGAGTCGGTCGGCCCGCTCGCCCTTGGCGCTGCACAAGATGAAGTAGACGTACTGCTCTTTGAGCTTCCGGAACTCGCGGCAAAGCTGGATGCCATCCATCTCCGGCATCATCCAGTCCGAGATGATGAGCCGATAGGGCCGTTCGCGGTGCATCTGAAGCGCGACCAGACCGTCCGGCGCCCTGTCGACTGGAATGTTTTGGGCAGCCAGAAGCCTTTGCACGAGCATCGCGGATACCGGGTCGTCTTCCACCACGAGCACGCGTGGTACCGATCCGGTTGCAGCTAAGAGGTCCATACGGCGTGTGGCGCTCGTCGCGCCACTAATAAGAATCGGAATGAGACACGAATCTCTCAAGGTACTCGCGACAACATTCCGGCATTGGAATGAGCCTTCGGCAGAGACCCGGTGAATCTACTTAGGAAGTGGGTTTGTAGGTTGGTGGATTGTCGGCCGGGACGCAAAGCCTGCCGCCGACGAAGTGCCACTGACTCAATCCTATTGCGTTTGTCGGTATGTCATGACGCGGCGATTGGGGCGTGCCGGACCACTGGTCCCAAAAACCCAACAACCTACAAATCGACCAACCCAAAATCCGAAACCTTGCGGTATGATCACTCCTCAAGCGGTTGCTTCGCCGGGCATTTAAACGCCGCTGCCAAACTCTAAAGTCTTCTTCGGGTTCCCTAAAGCCAAGGTCGAGCCCCCTGCTTAAAACCGAGCTCGGATATTCGAAATCCGCGCGCAACCCCAACAAAATAAAGGCGCGGTGCGTCCTTGGCTTACGTGGCATAAGGATCACTGAAGCGTCTTCATGACGGTTCTCTTCAGGAGGGAGCCTATGGAATCTGGACAACTGTTGCGGACGGACGACACCCTGTCGCCTTTGCCCGACGATGACGTTCTCATACGCTTGCTTGCCGACTTTGGCCACGGGGGCCAGTTTGGCAAGCGAACATTAGAAGTAAGCAAAACCCACCTGCGCATCATCGAACCGGCTGGGGCCGAATCGACGCGCGTGCCGATCGAGGCGATTCGCTCCGCGCGAAACGAGCCGCTGGTCGGTGGCGGACGCCTGGAGCTGACGCTGAAGACTGGCGAGATCCTGCCGGTCATCAGCTACTCGCTCACGCACGCCGCCAAGTTCAGCGAGGTCGCGCGAGGCATCGAGCAGCTTGCCAAGGGCGAGCCGCTTCTCATCAACCTGAAAGACGAGAAGCTGCGCTGCCCGAAGTGCAACCGGCTGCTGCCCGAGAAGGACGGTGTCTGCCCAGCATGCGTGAATCGTGGCAAGACGCTGCTACGCATCTTGTCCTACATGAAGCCGTACAAGGGACGAGCGATCTCCCTGGCGGTGCTTTCGTTCGCCACCACGCTGCTGAACCTGATCCCCCCGCTACTTCAGGGAAAGCTGATCGACGGCGTCCTCAAGACACACCACGACTACCCATTGCTGCTCACGCTGATGGTCGGCTGGTTGGGTGTGTTGGCGGTCAACTGCGTCATCCAGGTTATCAACGGTCGCTCGATCGCCTTCCTGGCCGGCAACATCGCCGCCGACCTTCGAAGTGCCGTCTACCGAGCCATCGAGTTCCTGCAACTCACGTTCTTCGATAAGAAGCAGGTGGGAGCAATCGCCTCGCGCGTCACCAGCGACACGGACCGAGTATGGGGCTTCCTCGTAGAGGGAGTGCCTTACCTCTTGCTGAACGGATTGACCATGGTCGGCATCACGATCTGGTTGTTCGTGATTAACCCGCTGCTGGCAGCCTGCATTTTGGCGCCGATTCCCGTGGTGCTCGGCATTGGGGCTTTCTTCTGGAAGCCGATGTCGCAGATGTTTCACCGCGTCGGCCAGAAGTGGGCGCGGTTCCATACGCACCTGAACGAGTCTCTCTCGGGAATCCGAGTAGTCAAAGCGTTCGCGAAAGAGGACCTCGAGTACGGCAAGTTCGGAGATCGTAACAAAGAGCTCCGAGACGCAGGCGTGCAGGTCGACAGCCGCTGGTACACGATCTTCGGAGCCATGACGTTCTTCACGACGCTCGGCAAGCTGATCCACTGGACGGTCGGCGGAACGATGGTCTACAAGGGCGTCCTCACGCTCGGTCAGTTCTGGAGCATTCAGGCGTTTCTGGAACTCGCGTACGGACCTCTGCAATGGTTCTCCGCGGTCAACCAATGGTTCAGCCGCGCGATGGCCGGCGGCGACCGGATCTTCGAGCTGATGGACATGGAGGCCGAGCGGTATGGCGACGCCGAAAAGCACCACGCGATCGATGGCGAGGTCACGTTCGACAACGTCCGGTTCGGTTACGACAAGTCGAACCCAGTTCTGAAGGGGCTCAACTTCACTGCCAAGTCAGGCGAGATGATCGGTCTGGTAGGCAAGTCCGGTGCTGGAAAGTCGACCACGATCAACCTGATCTGCCGGTTCTACGAACCGGACGCGGGCGTGATCAAGATCGACGGCGTCGACTACCGCGACATCTCTCTGCAAGACATGCGGCACCAGATCGGCATCGTGCTCCAAGAGCCGTTCCTGTTCAACGGAACGATCGCGGAGAACATCGCCTACGGCAAGCCAGGCGCGAGCTTCGAAGAAGTGGTCCGAGCCTCGCGAGCGGCCAACGCGCACAACTTCATCTTGTCCAAGCCCGATGGGTACGACACGATGGTTGGTGAGCGTGGATCGAAGCTGAGCGGCGGTGAGCGGCAAAGGATCTCGATCGCCAGAGCGATCCTGCACGATCCGCGAATCCTGATCCTCGATGAGGCGACCTCATCGGTCGACGTGGAGACAGAGAAGCAGA
>DASZPA010000385.1:0-6390 GCA_035550555.1 Fimbriimonas sp. | reverse complement strand
CTCTAAAGCGAAATGGCAGCGCCAGAGATGTTCCGAGGAGGCTTCGTGTGTTTGATCGACGAGGATACTTGAGCCCCGCTTCTTACCCATCACCCACGTCTCCAAACCGCGAGACGCCCACGAGATGACCATACGCCGGCTCTTCTCGATGATGAGAGGCTGCCTATTCTGGAAAGCGTTGATCCACTCCTCGACGAAGTGGCCGATGAAATCCTTCTTGGGAACGAGATTGACTTCCTGAGTCGCGGAGTCCCACGTCCACCAGCACTCCGTTAAAAACCTAAAGGCACACTCTGCCGTATCCTCAGAATAGGCTTCTGGCCAGAGGCATTCACTCGGCTCAGGAATCGCGACCGGAAAATCAAGTTTGGTTCCCCTTGTCAGGAGTTGCTCCAAACAGTTCCTTTGCTCGGGCGATAAGATCTGCGTCTGATAACTTACCGAACTCATGGTTGATGTCGGATTTTGTGACGATCTGACCGAGTTCCTTGGCGACGTCGTTCTCGATATCGTTCAGAGCGTCGAGCAGGGCCTTGTCTAGGCGAAATACCGGGACGATCTTGCCTGTGATCTCTTTGAAATCACGCGCCAAGAGACCCGTATCCTCGCCGACCCCCAGCATGCCGAGCATCGATTCAAGGCTAACCTCGATCTCCTTCTTTCGGGTCTCATCTTTACAACTGGCGAGTTCAGTCTGCAAATTTTCAATGTGCCGAGCCATGCCGGTAAGGGCGGTTTGGCGAGCATCAAGCAGCTCGTTCAGCCTATCATGCCGCTTCTGCTTCTCCGCAATCCGTTTCGACTGCCTTCCGATGCCGACCTTAACGCGATCCTCAAGCTCTTGGAAGTGCTCCTCGCGCAACCGGTCGATGACCGCCTTCACGTGCGGAAGATTCGCGATCTTCCAGCCTTCGCGCTTGCAGTTCTCCCGACTCGCCGTATGCGCGTAGACGGCCATATAGCAGTCGGTCAGGCTTCGGAATCTACCTTTCTCGTCCGGTAGCCCGGCGAGGTAAGCGAACTTCCTCTGATTAGGCGTGAGACCGCTAAATTCATCCTTTTTAGGCATGTCTTCGCGTACTACTGTTGCAAAAGGGTTTCACGCCAAAAAAGCCCGATCCGCGCCGTGCTGAAACCGGGCCGATGTTCAGAGTGCTTACCGGCTCAACTGGCCGGCTTGATCCCCAGTGGGGACGCCTTTTTACGGAACGTCGAGGACGTCGACTTCCACGTTCGCCCAGAGCTTCTCGATCCACACGACTTTCGTCTCCGTGGCCGAAAGAAGAACGCCCTTGGAAGGGTCTTCGCCTGGAAGATGTGCAACCGCTCCAGCCGCTTCGAGCTCGGCCGCGCTCGTGTTCGGGATCGTAATGTCGAGCAGCTTGACCTTCTCTTCGAGGGGGATCAAGCCGGACGCCTTGGCGTCGAGTGTCGCAGTGATTCTTGCGGATGGCATGTTTGTTCCTTGCCGCTTACAAAGCCAGCGGCGGGGCGAAACTGGTCGAGGGAGGGACCGCTAGTTCTTTCGCGGCCCCTTACGGCATACGGTGCAGGTGAGTAACGACCCTTAAGGCGCACCGCTTTGTCCGCGCGTAGGAGGTTTTCCGCCCCTCGGAAGTTGGTCTCACCGGGTTTGTTTCATGCCGGAGGTTGCGCTTGCGGGCCCGGAGATCTCCTCCGATACCATGCCCCGGTGAGACGGCTTAGGTTTTAGGTTGCTTGGTTAATTGTCATGGTTTGTTTTGCGCCTGCTGGTCGGCTGTTCGTTCGGTGACAGTCTTACTTCGACTGCTACGGATGGCACTTGCTGAAGCCAATAGAGCAAGCAAGACCGCCCTTCCTGTGATAGGGCCTTCTGCACTTGCTATCACTGAACCTCCTGCAATGAAAGCTAGGAGAGCTGTGTCGAAGCAGAAGCCAGCCTGGGTGCTCGAAAGTTTCAACTTGGTAGGTCTCCATCTACTGCATCCTGAAGGGCCTGGAGGTGTTCTCCGACGGCATATGGATGCTCAGGCCAAAACTCGTTGAACGATTCAAGAAATGCCTTGGCTACCCTCGCAATCTTTTCCACGTAGGCCGCAGAGGTCGTGTCTCGTTCGTCGTCTTCCTGTGTCAGGCAGTTGCCGATATTGATTCGAGCATCGCGTCCTAAATGGAGAAAGAGTCTCCGTCCGCCTTCAATCTCAAGGTCGAGCGTCCACCCTTGATCGCCAGCAAGAGGGGCACGTCCGTCTGCTTCAGGATGGTCTGCACTACGGATGTGCAGAGGTTCGTTCGCCACTACGTTAATTTCAGGTGCCCTCGTAGGAGATGTCAGGGAGCTGGATTCAGGCTTCTACGACCGTGAAATTCATGTAGTACGCAGCGTCGGCGCCCTGATCGGATACCGGGCTGTACGTCACCGCGGCCCAAGCTCCTGCGTGAATGCTCGCGCTGCCTACGCCGTTGTCGAGAGGGACCGTGATGACGAAGGGGTCCGTGATGTTTCCGCCCTGGCTCGTATGGCCCGAAACGCTGTAGCTTCCGACGTTCGTTCCGCCGTGGCTGATCGAGCCACCGGCATTGCAAGCCGACGAACTTGGGGAACCTTCGATGCATTCCGCCTGGGACCAAATGTTCGGCGTAATCCGGAGGTCAACCTGGCTTGGATGCGGTCCCGACCCATCGTGGACGACGCCGATAAACAGCCACATGTACTTCGACACGTGGGCATCGACCACCGGTCCTTTGGGCGTCGAATCGGCGACCGGCAAGTCTCCGGAGTCTGTGGTGAGGGTGATGGTGTAGCTCACGGGTGCTTCCTGGCCCAACGCGCTAAAGGTTCCAGCACGGATACGATTCGATCTGTAGATCTTGACGTGTTATCGAGCTCGGCTTTCATCGAGCCCACAAGTTTGAGTGTTCCGTCGACTTTCGATTCAACCTTGCCGATCCTGGAATCCTGTTCGCTCATATGTCCCTGGATGGCCGCGATGGTCTTGTCGTTGTTGCGCTTGTATTCGCCGTCCGTATCTACGAAGTGCGTTCCACTCGCCACCGTGGAAATAAAGAACGTTGCGATTGTAATGATCGCTACGATAACCCCCGTGCTCTTTGCGATGTCACCCTTCGTGGCAGCCATACTAAGTCCGCGAGGTTGCTCCTCACCTTCATTTTGTACTAACTTTAGGCTTTTGGCGCTGGCAAGCACGTCTTTTGTTGGAATTGCGTCATGCACGGCTCCATTGTTTGACTTCATCGGAGTTCACTGTGTGCCGGCGAGTCGGGATAGCTTGTCTTGCAACAGGCCCGATCTTTCGCGGGATGCTGCCTCGAACTGACGGAAGTGCTTATCGCGTTTGACGCCCATCTGCTGGAGCTCGACGATCTCGTTTTGCATCGTGACCTGGTTTTGCTGGACTGTCGCCATGCTGTCCACCCAGCCTTTCGCGTACCAACCACCCCAGAAGATCGCTACGACGGCCGCCACTGCGATTCTGAGTATCCACCAGACGCCCGACGCTACCTTTGGGATCTGAGAGACGCTCTGAATCACGGACTGGATCTCTTCTTGGCTCATTTACTTCGTCTCAAATAGAGATAGAACAACCCTGAGAAGAGGAGCCAGCAGGGGATGAGTACCCAAAGGTGCATCGCTCACCTCCATAAAATGGAGCCCTAGACACGAATCGAACGCGCGACCTGCTATTTACAAGAAAGCTGCTCCACCAACATGAGCTACTAGGGCTTATTGGTCGCCGCACAAGGATTTGAACCTCGGCCATGCCGCCTGTCGAGCGGCCACTCTACCCCTGAGTTATACGGCGAAAACTGGTACGGGAAGAGCGATTCGAACGCTCACCCACTTACTCCCAAGGTAAGTGCTCTGGCCGTTAAGCTACTCCCGTATTTTGTTGGTGGAGATGACAGGAATCGAACCCGCATCCTCTGCTTGCAAGGCAGATGTCCTCCCGTTGAACGACATCCCCACTTGGAGCGATTAGAGGGAATCGAACCCTCATCCCGAGGTTGGCTACCTCGCATCCTGCCATTGAACGACAATCGCATCCGGCTTTTCGCGGGAAGCGCGCTCCCAGACTGCGCCACACTTGCCTAAGCTCGTGGTTGGATTTGAACCAACGGCCTCTTCCCTCGAAAAACCTAATCTGTATTTTACCGCACAGGCCAAGGAGCAAGCGTGAATTCAAACGGACCCACTACCCGACAACGTCAAGAACCGCGCGGTAACATGCATCAGTGTCTCACCACCGAGACGGCTCGTTTACGACGAGTTGGTTGGATGTTGGCCCCGGTTAGTGCCCTAGCGGGTACGCCGGGGCTGCTTCAGTGGACGCCTTCGGAATAATTGGCTTTCTGAGATCCGCTCTCGTTCGATCTTGGTGCGGATCATAAACTGCCAGTTGCCGTTTTCCTTAGAGCCCCGAAATCCCCTGAGATTGAAACGCGCAGCGAATACAACCGATCCTCCAAAGTCAAACGCATACCTTTGGTCGAAGGCAAAGTAAGTCCAAGCCTTGAATCCAGTGCGCTTGATCTTCCGGCCATTTACTACTGACGTGCCGTGATATGCCTGAACGGATCTCATTGGAGGACTCGGGTTCAGCGCGGCCAAGATCCCCATTCGATAAACGAGGCGATGAAAAACGCCATCCCGAGCCACGCAAGCGAAACCTTCCCGGCGGGTACGGAAAACGCACTAAGAGCCACCAGGATCAGCGCTACGATAAGCAGAACTAAGTGCATGGCTGTTAGACCTGATGTAGAGATGAGGGGTTCAGTTCACATATACGACTACTTTTGATGGGCAGTCGTGGCCGGGCGACACCCACTTGCGGCAGTTGGGACACCAAACGATGACGGGCTCGGGAGGTTGTGCCATTAGAGTTGGATATTCCAAACGTCCGTATCAACCGTCCCTGCAGCACCGGCCCCTTGAACAACTCCCCGATCGCTGTTCTGCCACACCTTCCAAGTCGTCCACGGCGAGATATCGCCCACAGTGGCCGCATAGTGGGCCGCCCACAGCGGATACATGGTCAACTCCTTCAGCCGGCCAGCGAACGCGCCGCGAGCCCAGCCGGGCGACGTGTAGATCAGCCAGTAGCTTGAGCCGATCCCTAAATCCCGTGAGGCTTCGAGCAGGAACTTCTTGATCCCATCCATGTCGGAGGGACCGGACCAACCTCCACTACCCTCTTCGATATCGAGGACGACGCGCTCACCGTCCTGAAGCTCCTGAACCGTCGAAAAGAAGTGTTTGGCCTGCAGGATCGGGTCTTCGTGGGGCCGGTAGAAGTGGTAGTGCAGGATGCGCTTGAAACCGACCGTGCGCGCTCGCTTGATCCTGTCGACGTACGTCGGATCGGTGACGCCCACGCCTTCCGTGGCTTTGAGCGCGACGAAGTCGATTCCGTTTGCTTTGAGCGTGTGGAAATCGACGTGGTCGTTGTGGTGGCTTAAATCCACTCCGCGGGAATTGCTCATAGGTGCATCCAGTCACATCGCCGCTGAAGGCTCTTGCCGGTCTCGATCATCACTGGCTTAATGGTTGACTTGAATCCATGCGCGGCCAACCACCACGCCAAAGCGCTCGCTTCCGACGCTGACCAGAACTCCTGGTAATGACCCTGATCCGAAAATGCAGCGTAGGCTTTGCTCATGGCTAATTCAGTCCAGGCACGCGTTTCATCGACCACCAGAGTCTAAAAGAGCCATTCTCAAGGCATGTGCCCCAATAGATTGCACGGACGAATGCAGGCGGCACGTCGCTCACGATCAACTCACCTTGTTGGCTTTCGTATAGAAAGGTTCGACACTGGCGCCTTTTAGCCAGATCAGCGGCCTGCTTGACGGCAGCGAACAACTCTCCAACCTTTCCGTTGCTCATGGAGTTACCTTAGGAGATCATCCCGGCCCGTGCGGATTGTCGTTCTGCGCTAGATTGGGGCGCGTTTTTGACCGGGAAAGCTTGTTAATTGCAGTAAATGGCCTTCCGTTGCAATAAGGGTCAACGTGTTGCGGAAACTGCAATAGGCGGAAACTGGTTTGTGTAACGCCCGTGGATCACAAATCTGGTTGTGTCTCACGAAGCGAGTTTGGCATTACGCAAATTGTTTGGGGACCGCTCGGCTATGGCTTGCGGCTAAATCTAAGCCCGGGCACTTAGGCGACCTCCGCTGTACCGCTTCAGGCTTCCTAGCGATGGCTCTATGCCTTCAGCGTCCCTACCCCTCCGTGATCAAATCGGCGGTCATCGCGAGGGACTGAACTCGTGATTTTGTACCGATTTTCGGACGTTCTTTGGGACCGGTACGGCAACATCATATCCCAAGTTGGCGCAAAGTCAAGCGTTCTTATCGAAAATTGCTTGTTAGACCTATGCGATTTTCG
>DASZPA010000384.1:0-6845 GCA_035550555.1 Fimbriimonas sp. | reverse complement strand
AGAAGGGCGTCGACCTCGTCAGTGAGCTGCTTGAGGCAGCTTTCCGGCGTATCGGACTGGGCTGAAGCTATGGCGCTTGCTGCCAGAAGCGAGACCATCAACAACGACAATCGAAGAAGCCACATTGGAACCGAGGTTACCTGGCGGCTTGAGGGGGCTTTGGGCTGGACAAGGTGCCAACCGTTAGGTAAACGCATGCACATGAAGCCCCCGGAAAAGCCGCTAGGAATACGCACTCTTTTTCGTGAATTTGAACCCAATGCCATACTCTAAAGAGTAGGAAGGCAAAGCAAGTGACTGTTCCCAAGGGCTTAGAGCACGTATTGAAAATCGACCCTCAAATCATGCACGGCACCTTATGCTTCACCGGGACGCGAGTGCCGCTCACCATTTTTCTCGACAACATGGCTGAGGGTATGAGCCTCGAAGATTTCAGCAGAAACTATCCCACCATTCGAAGGGAGCAGATCCAGGCAGTGATTGAATGGGAAAACGCTGCAATCCGCCAAGCCGCAGGGTTGCAACTCGCGGGCTAAATGCGAATCCTGCTTGACGAGAATATTCCGCTTGACCTGATCCGGGATTTTGTGGGACACGATTGCGCCCATGTCATCTCGCTTGGATGGGCAGGAACGCTTAACGGCGAACTTCTCGCCAAGGCTGAGCAGGCTGGATTTGACGTGCTGATCACGTTCGACCACGGCATCCCAAGAGATCACGATATTTCAGATCGAAATATCGCCGTCTACGTGGTGAAGCCGGAAGGACAGGGCGTGCCCGAGACTCAAGCTTTAACGGGCGAGATTCTGATCGCGCTTCATACTTGTAAGCCGGGACAGGTGCTCACCTTCACCAATAGAAAGAAGCGCTCCCAATGACTGGAATCTGAGTGTCGCCAGAGGTTGCTGGCTCGTTCCGTGCCCCAGACAATTCCTATCGGCCCAACAATCCTAACCGCCAACCTAAAACCCAAAATCCCCCTAAATATCCCAGGGAAAGCTCCGATGACTATGGTGGCTCAGTCCGGAGCAAACGAAATGGAGATCCTTGCCGCACCCGTCGCGGAACCGAAGCCGGCCACCCCAACCCCCTACGGAGTCGGGACCGCGGCGGCGTCGGCAAGTGGTCCCTTCGCAACCAGTTTCCTCCAGGCGCTCTTCCCGCCCGCGCCTCCCGTTCCGCCCGGACCTGAGCCCCCTCCACCGCCCCCAGCGGCCAAAGCCGTTGCGGAAGAGGCTGTAGAGACGTCGAATACGAATCTACAAAAGCTGGACTCCCCGCAGCAGGACACGAAGCCGAAGCAGACGACCGATCTTCCCGCCCCGGTCAGCCTTCAGGCTCTGATGAGCCAGTTCTCGGCCACTCCTTTCGTCGCCAATCTCACGCAGCCGCCAATTCCCGCCCCGGCTGCAAAGGACATCCTCGACGTCAAGCCGGCTCAGACCGTTACAACTTCTGGTTTGTCTCTTACGAAGGACGACGGTGAGTCCAATTCTCAACCCGATCTGAAGCTGAGAAGCGCCGGCAATTCTCAAGACGTCTTTGTTCTCAAGCCGGGCCGGTTCACGGTTGCCGATCTCCCGACCGATCCCAAGGCGCCAATCGTCGCGGTCATGAAGTTCGATGAGCCTGCCACACAGCCGCAATCCGCTTCTGGGAGGGCCGCGGACGTGGACGAGAAGAGCGTGGAACTCACGCCGGCTCCTGAGGTTCTACCGCAAACGACTGCAGCACCTGTGGACCAGCATTTGGCGCAGGACCAGGCCGCAGCAAAGTCGAGCTTTGAGCAGCGGATCTCGGACAAGGTTGTCGAGAAGTCAGTGGCGGTTGCGGAGGCGCCCGCGCCCAAGAACTCCACGGATCAGAAGGCGACAGCTGAGGAAATGGACGCAGCGCCGGTTTCGATCACCAAGAACAACTCGAGACAGGAAGGATCGTTCCAGCAGCCGTCCGGGCAGAGGCAGGAGCAGCCGGCGACCGGCTTCCAGCCGCTGCAAGCGATCCGGCCGACGACTCATCAAGAGATTTTCAAGACAGCAGCTCCCGAAACTATCAATTCGTTGAAAGGGGTCAACCGGGTCGACCTGGTGAAGCAGGTTGCCGACCACGTCCAGACGGCAATCGCAGCCAGGCCCAAGGATGGGCTCGTTGTGGAGCTGTCACCGAAGAATCTTGGTTCGATCACCGTGACCGTCAAGTCCACCAAGACTACGGTCGATACCCACATCTCGGCGACCAATGAGACAGTTCGCGAGGCGCTCTCACAAAGCAAACCTGTGCTCATCCAGGCGATTCAGGAGAAGGGCTACAACGTGACGAGCCTTTCGTTCTCTTCCGATTCGAACTCGCAGCAGTCCGCGGCCCAGGGCCAGCAGAGACAGGATCAGCCAGCGCAGCAGCCGCGCACAGCCCAACAGTTTTTCAAAGAATCGACGCCGGAAGCCCCGGCAACGCTCCCGTCTCGCTTCAAGCGAGCTTCGGGAGTCGACGTTTGGATCTAAAGGAACCACCCAATGACGACACCCGTTTCCAACATGTCAGGTTCTTCCGCACTCGGCGGGAGCACGACGATGAGCCAGTCGAAGCTCAACATGCAGGCCTTTTTGCAGTTGATGACCAGCCAGCTCGAAAACCAGGACCCGCTCAACCCGATGAGCGACTCCGACTTCTTTGCCCAGATGGCGCAGCTCGGCCAGGTCGAGGGGATGGACGAGCTGAACAACTCGGCTCAGGTCCAGCAGGCCCAGGCTCTTATGGGGCAGACGGTCATCGCGACCAACCCGAACCCGCTTGGCGGATCGCCGGTGGTTGCGGGAGTAGTTCAGAACCTCTCGATCCAGAACGGCACCTACTATCTCGGTATTCAGCAGCTTAACGGACAGGGAATGATCTCGGTTCCGATGAGCTCGCTGCAGACGGTTCAGCAAACTCCGAATCTTGCCAACGATGGCGACCTGGTAGGAAAGACCGTCACCGGATCGGTGTTGCAGAATGGTCAGATCCAGGCCGTCACCGGTACCGTCACAGGCATTTCGATGAGCAACGGTATCGAAACAGTAACGCTCAAGTTGAAGGATGGATCCTCTGTTTCGCTCGCCGTTGGAAACCTGACGAACATCTCGAACTAGACCGATCTAAAGCTAAGGATAGCAGCTCGTGAACACGATTCAGAACTCGAAAATCAACGCTCTGATCCAGCAGTCGCAGGTAGCGCAGCCCACTCAGGTTGTGCCCTCTCAAACTCAAGGAGCAGAGAAGAGCACGTTCGAGTCGCTCCTTCAGGACCAACTGAAGGTGAGTGGTCACGCAAAGACTCGCATGGAGAGCCGGAACATCCACCTGTCGCAGGACGAATGGAATCGAGTCGTCGACGGGGTTCAGAAGGCGTCGGCCAAAGGGGCTAAGGAAAGCCTCGTTATGGTCGACAATGTAGCACTGGTAGTCAGCGTCAAGAATCGAACCGTGATTACTGCGGTTGACAAAGACAATCTAGCGAACAACGTTTTCACAAATATCGATAGCGCCATAATCGTTTAGGCGATATCTACCGACAATAGTAAAGACACGCACGATATCGCAGCGGAACAAGCAGGACTCGGTTCGACCAAGCCGGGATGTTCGCCGAACTCCAGAATGGACTAGGCCCGCTGCCTGAAGGAGCAACAAATGATTCAGGCACTTTTGGCCGGTGTGGCCAGCATTAAGGCGCAGCAGACGCGCATGAACGTCATCGGAAACAATCTCGCGAACATCAACACGACCGCGTTCAAAGGACAGGATGTCCAGTTCAACGACCTGATCGCCCAGCAGTGGACGGGCGCCACGGGGCCGACAAAGAGTGGCGGCGGCACAAACGGTATTCAGACAGGCCTCGGCGTCCGCGTCAGCGCGACCACCACGGATATGAGTCAGGGCTCACTCAGTGCTACAGCAAATCCTTCGGACTTGGCGATTCAAGGGAATGGCTTCTTCATGGTCAGCGATGGGCAGAAGATCTCTTACACCCGAGACGGCTCATTTACCATCGACAGCGCCGGCAATCTGGTGAACAGCAGCAATGGGGAGGAGCTGGTCGGATGGACCGCCGATCAGGATGGCAACATCGATACGACCAAGCAGCTCACCACGGCTAACTCGTTGAAGATTCCGATTGGTGTCCTCGACGCCGCACAGGCCACGTCGACCGTTACCATCGCGGGTGATTTGGCGGCAAGTGGCACCGATGCCAACTCGACCGGAACCGTCACGACCACCGTCTATGATGCTCAGGGCAACGCCCACGACGTTACGATCCAATTTCACAATCCCACAACGCAAATAGGCGCTACCCCGCCTCCTCCTGGCGGCGCCGTTTCACAGTGGTCTTGGACAGCTTATAGCGGCGATACTGCCACCGGGACTTCTATCGGTAGTTCGGACGATCCGGGAAATGGTCCTATCTACTTCGACAACAACGGCAACCCGCTCTTTGCCGCCGGAACGGCACTTGATATCAACGTTCCGCCTGTTGGAACTGGAACGGCAACGAAGGTCTCACTTGATATGGGCGCCGTTAGCGAACTCGGTTCGACGACGCAGGTTGCAGTGACCACCCAGAACGGTTTCCCTCCCGGATCGCTTCAGAACTACGCTATCGGCCAGGACGGCACCATCGTGGGCAACTTCACTAACGGATTGACGAAGGTGCTCGGACAGGTGGCCCTCGCCTCATTCACCAACCCGGCCGGTCTTACGAGTCTCGGTGCGAACATGTTCACTGTCTCCAGCAACAGCGGCTCACCGGTCGTCGGTACGGCCAACACGGGCAGCCGAGGATCGATCAACTCGGGCTTTCTCGAGCAGTCGAATGTGGACCTCTCGACGAACCTCACCAACCTCATCATCACTCAGCGGGGCTTCGAGGCGAACACCAAGATCGTCAGCACTGTGGATGAGATGCTTCAAGACATCATGCAAATGAAGCACTAGGCTTCGGATCGGTAGTTCGGTAGGCGGCGAAGTCGAAGCAGGCTTCGCCGCTCTTCTTGCGGCCGCGACCTGGGAGACTGTTGCATTGGTTCGCAAGCAAGTGGCCGGCCGGCTCTGGTACCTGCGAAGGCCACGCCCGTTCTCGCCGCGGGAAAATCCCAAACGGGCAGAGGTCGAGTAAAAGGGAGCGCATCAAATCTCTGATCGGCCCATCCGGATGGACTTTTGCGCTGAGAAACCGGAGGTCCCTCCCACCCGGTTCGTGCCTCACCGGCCTGTGTCACGGAGGAGAGAGGCTTGGCGCTACGGTGTTTGAGAATCACTCACCCAAGCCAAATGGAATGCGACAGTCTCCTGGTTCGTGGTCGCCTAACCTTTCGACGACCTTCGGTTCTATCGAATCTGCCTAGGCATCGTTACGCCCGGGGCACGAACCAGGTCGTCGCTGCAAAGGGCCCAGCGTCTTGACTACCACTAACTCGACAGGTATCATTCGCAATCGATATCCCGAAACGGGATAGGTTGTGCGCCCATGATAGTACGTTAACACCATGCTCGAAGAATCCAACGGTATTGCCGCCGATTGGTCGAGGCAGGGTTGTGGCGCAATTGAGACAGATTAGTCGTCTTTCGAAACACTTCCGCTCCTCTTCCGTCGGCGCTAGCGCGTCTTTTGCCGTCTAAGAATAGGCGGCCCGTTTTGCTGCGTTGAGAAAGAGAAATGAAGCGATTGAATGACAAAGTGGTCCTGTTTGGAGACCACGACGAAAACACGATCAAGCAGATCCAAAAGGTAGCCGACCACTGGGCAGTCGAGCGCGCAGCCGTGCTCGCTGATGGGCATATGGGCTATGCGTTTCCGATCGGCGGCGTGGCGGCTTACCACGACCATTTGAGCCTGTCTGGAGTCGGATTCGACATCGGCTGCGGCAACAAGGCGGTTCGGCTGAACGTCAAGGGCACATTGGTCCAGAAGTCGATCAAGAAGATCATGGACGATGTGGTTAAGCACGTTTCGTTCGGGCAGGGAAGAGCCAACCAGACGAGGGTAGATCATGAGGTGTTCGACGGCGACGTGTGGAAGCTTCCATCTACTCGCGCATTGAAGGAGCTAGCCAGAACACAGCTAGGCACCGTCGGTGGCGGAAACCACTTCTGCAATATCGCGGTGGATGAGAACGACGACGTCTGGGTGTGCGTGCACTTTGGTTCTCGCGGACTGGGCCATAAGATCACGAAGTGGTTTATCGAGGAGGCCGACGCATCCGACGACATGATGGCGGCTCCCGTTGTGTTCCATGAAAAGTCGGCTTTGGGCGAGGAGTACATCGAAGCGATGCAGCTCGGATTGCGGTACGCCTATGCCGGAAGGGATTGGGTATGCGACGAAGTTACACGCTTGATCGGCGCCAAGATCGTCGAATCCGTGCATAACAATCATAACTTCGCTCAGAAGGAGATTCACGAGAACGAAGAGCTATGGGTTGTCAGGAAGGGCTCGACCCCGGCGATGCCTGGGCAGCGAGGCTTCATCGGATCGAGCATGGCCGAAGAGTCCGTGATCGTGGAAGGCGTGAAGTCGAAGTGGAATAAAGAGACGCTGAGCTCGACCGTTCACGGGGCAGGGCGGGCAATCAGCCGAAGCATGGCCACGGGCAAG
The DNA here is from genome assembly GCA_035550555.1 of Fimbriimonas sp. Lineage (GTDB taxonomy): Bacteria > Armatimonadota > Fimbriimonadia > Fimbriimonadales > Fimbriimonadaceae > Fimbriimonas. The sequence continues at coordinate 217 of DASZPA010000384.1, read as the reverse complement.
CGAAACCGCAAGACCGGACAGCTCGAGCTGAACCCGAACGGGACCGTGAAACGAGCGCCGATGGTGACGGACGAGATGATGCAGTCGTGGGTTGGCCAGGCGGATGTGGAGCTGCGAGGCGGAGACGTCGACGAAGCGCCACAGTGCTACAAGCGGCTTCCGGAGGTGCTCGCCGAGCAGGGCGACACGATCAAGATTCTGCATCGGCTCCAGCCGA
>DASZPA010000383.1:0-6492 GCA_035550555.1 Fimbriimonas sp. | reverse complement strand
AAGGAGACGGCGACAACAAGTTCGTCGTCCTGTCCTGTCCTTGGTGTGGCATCGACATGGGTCCCCAGCCTTATCGGGGACGGGTTCAGGTTTTCGGATACGAAAGATCGAGCGGGCCGGCGCAAGTGCGGTTCCGCTGCGAGGATCGCGCTTGTCCCTTCAGCGGCTCGCCGGGCCTGCCGCTGGAGGTGGTCGACGAGCGAATCTACGACCAACCGCCGACGCTGGTGGTGGGCACCGTGGACAAGTTCGCGATGCTCCCGTGGGAACCAAAGGCGAAAAGCCTGTTCGCGATCGATAACCCGGACATCTCGCCTCCCGATCTCATCATCCAGGACGAACTCCACCTGATCTCGGGTCCGCTAGGCTCGATGGTCGGCCACTATGAGACCGTGATCGACGAGCTGTCCTCGCGCGGCGCACCGCCGGATAGGGTCGGTCCGAAAGTCATTGCCTCAACGGCGACGATCGCCCACGCCTCCGAGCAGGTCCGCGCCGTCTATAGCCGGCCCGCAGTGCTGTTCCCGCCGCAGGGGCTTCGCGCGGGCGAGTCCTTCTTCGCCGTCGAGCGGGAGGACCTCCCCGGTCGAATGTACGTCGGTGTGCTGGCGACCGCTCTTCCATCGCATGTGACGGCCCAGGTTCGGGTCATCTCGGCGCTCCTTCAAAGCGTCGCACTGCTTCAACCGCCGTGGACCGACGATCCGGTGCCGACGGCAGCCCGCGATCCGTACTGGACGCTTATGGTCTACTTCAACAGCCTTCGGGAGCTGGGGCGGGCCGCGACCCTGATACAGGCGGACATTCGCGAATACCTGAGCGCTGTGTGGGACCGCATCGGCCTGACGCCCTTGATCGACCTCTACGGCGAAGCCGGCAAACGGTTGCGGCGCTTCATCGACCGACCGGAGGAACTTACCAGTCGCGTCCGCAGCAGCGACATCCCGGTCATCCTCCAGAAGCTGTTCTCGCGATTGGAGAGCGGCGAAGCCATCGATCTGTGCTTGGCCACCAACATGATCCAGGTCGGCCTTGACGTTCCCCGACTGAGCCTCATGACGATCATCGGGCAACCGAAGACGGCGTCGGAATATATCCAAGCTTCGAGCCGCGTCGGACGCGGGCGCGATACGCCGGGTCTAGTGGTAACGAACTACAACCCCTTCAAACCGAGAGACCGCTCCCACTTCGAGACTTTCCGCCAGTACCACGCCAGCATTTATCGGCACGTCGAGCCGACGAGCGTGACGCCGTTCTCGATCCCGGTCTCAGAGCGCGCGATCCACGCGCTCGCGGTGACGATCGCCCGATATTCGTTCGCGCACCTGCGGGACAGCCCCGCGCTGGGGCTCAGCGACGAGGAGGTCGAGCACATCGCCCGCGTCGTCCTGGATCGCGTACGCGCAGTCTCGCCGGGCGAGGAGACCTCGGCCAACTTGACACTGCGAAGATTTCTTGCCGACTGGAACCGCGCGCGCCCGCAGTATTACGGCAGCTTCAGCCAGACGATCCCCGGCGATGTAGAGCCCCTCTTGTGGCCTGCCGGCAAGCCGATGGACCGGACGTGGACGCTCGCTCGATCAACGCCCTCTTCGATGAGGAACGTCGATGCCGAGTGCGAAGCTCGGCCGGTCCGTGCCTACGCGGAGCCTGAGGCATGAGTGCGCCTCCACGGCAGGGAAGACGAAACCGCCAAGGCGCGCCTCGGCGCATCCCCCGCATGCGGCCACTGCGAAGATCACAGCTCATTTCGCCATTTGGGGTCGGTGCGATCACCGACTTCCGGGGCGACGAGGCCCTGATGTGCGCTGGACTGGATGTCTGGTTTGACGGCAAGGCCCCGCCTGCCGATTACCGAGTCACTGAGGAGCGCCTTCAGCATCGACTCGGCAAGGAGTACTTCGTTCTCCCACCGGATTGGGACGAAACCGGCGCGGGACCACGTTTCAGCATTCCTTACGTGCGCTTTCCACTGTGGCATTACTGCCCGGCGTGCTTTCGCATGCGGAAGACGACCCTCTTCGGGGATCAGCCCTATTGCGAGGACTGCCCCAGGACGCGGCGCAAGCGGCGCAGGATGATCCCCGTCCGCTTCGTGGCGATCTGCGAGGCCGGGCACATCGAGGACTTCCCGTTCCGCGAGTGGATAGGTTGCACCTGCGGCAGCGATGCCGCTGCGAACCTCACTTTCAAGCCGGGACGCAGTGCGGCGTCTCTCGCGGGCATCCGCATCGAATGTACGAAGTGCCACGTCGGCGGAAGCATGGCCGGCGCCTTCCGACAGGACTCGCTGCTCGCCAAGGGGATCGCGTGCCAAGCCAGCCGTCCATGGCTCGGCGAGACTGTCGGCGCCGCACCTTGCGGCCACTCCCTGTCCACGGTGCAGCGGGGCGCCTCGAACGTCTATTTCTCAGGCGTCACCAGCTCCATCTACATTCCGCCCAGCCAAGCTCCCTCCGATCCCGCCATCGCCAACATCATCGACGACGCGGCCCTCTGGCCGCTGCTGTCGATGGGGTTGGTGGATGGCCGTCCCAATCCCACAGCCGTCCAGTTGATCGCGACACAGCGCGGCGTCTCCGCTGATGCGCTGGCGGAGGCGGTCACGGCAAAGCTACGAGGCTCGGTGACGGTGGGGCCTGGCCGCATGAGCGAAGAGGCTTTCCGGCATCAGGAATACGTCGCCCTCGCGCGGGGTGGAAGATCAGAGCAGCTCGTCTCCGACGTGCGCGGGGGTTCAGACTATGGATGGCTCGCGGATTTCATCAACGAAGTCGCCCTCGTCAAGAAGCTGCGGGAGACACGAGTCCTGCATGGCTTCTCGCGAATGGTCCCGCATTCGGACCCGACGGACGCCGGTGTCCAACCGCTATCCGCAGTGGGCGACCGGGACTGGCTACCCGCCGTCGTCGTGAACGGCGAAGGCATCTTCATGAAGTTCAACGCCGATCGCCTTGGACGTTGGGCGGACCGACCCGAGGTCGGGGAGCGCGTACGTCATCTCATCTCGGGATACATGGCGCGACGCGCCAACCGTGGCTTGGCGGTCAGGACCATCGACGCTAGGTTCATCCTCATCCACACGCTGGCGCACGTGTTGATCCGCGAGTTGACCTTCATGTCGGGCTATGGTTCGGCGTCCCTGCGCGAACGCCTGTACTTCAACGCCCAGCCCGGCGACGCCGAGATGATGGGGCTCCTGATCTACACGGCCTCGGGCGACGCCGACGGCACGCTCGGGGGACTGGTGCAGCAGGGAGAGCCCGTCCGACTGCAACGACTGTTCGAGTCAGCCTTGCGCCGAGCTGGCTGGTGTTCCAACGACCCAGTGTGCATCGAGAGCCCCGGCCAAGGTGCCGACAGCGCGAACCTAGCCGCGTGTCACGGCTGCGCCCTGGTCCCGGAGACCTCGTGCGAGGAGGGCAACCGGCTGTTGGATCGGGCCTTGCTGGTCGGGACTATCGAAAGCTCCGGAGTCGCCTTTTTTGCGAGAGAGGAAACCGATGGCTCCGGCCGAATCCACTAAAAAGTGGCCTTCAACCCCTCTTGTCTATCCACGCCTTGGCGACTTCAATCGCCGTAACGCGATCTCGTGGTCGCTCTCGGAAGTCGTGGGTCGTTCCAAACATCCCACCAGTACGCACGAACAGCTTTCCGGTGCTCGACTGCCACACAATCGACCAGCCTCGGTAGCCCGCTAGCGTCTTGTACTCCGACATCGTGAAGCCCATTCAGTAAAATGTTCTGCGAATCAGCTCAACAAGCGTAGGAAAATCCAGAGCGCTTCTTGGCACGTACTGGTGCGCCTTGTTGCCGTTCAGAATGAATGGCGCAATTGTTCCGGTCGAATTGTATATGATGTGCCAACAGTCGGGCTCTTTATCTGAGATCGTCTTAGCCAGTTGCTGCCACTTTGCATCCGGCACATTCGTACCCCTAAACAGAGCAGCCGTTCCCATCGAAGGGGTTTGGATCAGAAATACCCCACATCCACCGTTTCGTCGGTTCAGGAAGTTCTGAAGCGCTTGATTAGTGCTCCCAACGCCTGGCGCTGCGACGAAGCCAATTACCCAAACGCGTCTTCTCCTCGTAACGGTCGGCCCCCCGCGATAATTGCTCTCAACGGTAGCGATGTCAGGCAGCGACGCTCGTGTGAGTACCCCAACCTCAGTGTCCAGACGAGAGGTGGGGCCGGCAAAGAGCTGCTCAATCGCGTCTTCGACCGAATAGAAGTCCAACTGCTTTTGGAGCTCCGCCTCCCAGAAGTGGGTCGCTACCAGATCGCGTATCCCTGGCCCCCAACACTTCTCGCATGCAAAGCATACCCGTGAGAACAAAAGCAACTGTGGGATTTCATCCCCTCTTGCGTCCAGAATCGGACCGTTCGGTCCCCTTAACACTCCTTCCTTGAACGCCTTTGCTTGGTCTCCGAAAATGCTCCGCAGACGTTGAACCGCCTCTTCAAATCGCGAGTGATTCCGGTGAACACTCTTAGCTACGTAATTGTCGAGTGACGCTTGTAGTGTGGCCCGCTTTCCATCTGGATCGGAGACCAAGTCAACGCCTGCGTTCTCGCAGTACACGATCGCTGCTATGCAAGCCGATATGACCGCGCGCTTCCACTCGGTGGACAGTGGCACCGCATTCGCTAGTCGGGCAGTACCACTTTCGTCGGTCGAAAGGAGGAGTTGGACCTGATGGAGGCTCCTGATAAGATTACCGAGCGATTGTGCATGTCCTCCCCCGAACTCATCGATAGCGTTTACTTCGCGCAACAGACGCTTGATTGGGTCGGGAACCGCCGTAAGCATTTTGTCTGACACAATCTGGCTGCATGACGCGGCAACACGGGTCTGACCTGAGACGTGCTCGTCGAAGAGAAAGAGAGGTTGAACCCCGCCGCTCACAGCGCTCCCAATTCCGAGCACGGCGGCGGACGGCCAAAGATGTTTGCAGCCAAGATCGCCCGTCGCTGAGAAGATTGCTTGCTCGATTAGTTCAAGCCGCCACTTTTCCGGCGGTAGGCAGGCTCGAAATATTAGCTCGGCAACGTACTCGTCTAAATGTGGTTCCGTGTGGACGATCACACGCTCCAATTCAACGATTGCCGAAGACGGCTGCGGCTTCCTGAAAGGCGCAACTACGCCTTGCATGAACTCAGCGCTCCGATCAGCGATAGCAGCAAGTACGCCGCCTGACTGTGTAATCAGCGCATCATCGACCGTCAGCATCAGTGTCACCTGCCCGACATCGCCGCAACACAGCGAAAGTCGCCTCATCGTCAAGCGCTATAGATACACTCGGGTTCCAAGCTACCTTCTTTCGGAACTCAGGAACAAGCAAATCGACACCGTCGACGATCTGATCCGGCTCTGGCGTCGATCTAATGAAATCCGCGATCTCAGTGGGGTATCGGTCGCAAATCTTGTAGAATCCGTCTGTGGCCAAGAATAGACTGTCAAGCCCCTCAAGGGCGCCACGACCGATCACTTGAATTGCGTCTCGCCGAGTGGGTGACCATCGCGGCACCCTCGGCGTGAGCAACCTGTTCCCGAGATAGAGTCCGGCGCAGTCTTCCAGGAGTTGGATTTCGCCGTTTACGGCTGCCACACCGTCTCCACAGTGGAACAGGATGAAACCCCGCTCGCAGACGATGAAGCCGAGTATGGTAGACATCAGAAAATCAAAGGCAAAACGCTCCCGATCCTCCGACTTTCCCACCACCAGGGCCTGCAACATCTTGTCGAGGCGATGGACGACCGAATTGTCGAGCCTTCGGGCGATTTCGTCGTCGGAGGAGGTCCCTATCGCACCGGACAGACGGAAGGCTTCTTCGGCCGCGACATAGGCCAACAGCTTTGCACCGATTTCGTTGCTCGAATCCGAGGTACTCTCCAGCGAGGGATGCGTCCCTGAGCATCCGTCTGCAACCACGGCCACAATGGTGTCGCGGCCGACCCGCAAGGTAACAGCGTCCTGTGAGTTTCTGCACTCGGCCGTGGCGTTAGGTTTGTGCTGTGTTGCGCCACCCACGGCGAAGGGAAGGGTGCACGCTTCCACAGGCGCCAGAAAGTGGGACAGCCTCATCTGGTAGGGCGCGTTGGCAGCAGACACCCCCTCACACTCCTTCGAGAAGGTTGAAATGCTCTACGAAGGCGCGAAACGCGTCCGGGTCTGCGCGCTCTTGCGCGCTCCTTTGAACCACTTTCGCTAGCGAAGGCGCGCCCGCTAGGCGCCCGATCAACTCTTTGAATCCTGCATCTGGCACCGCTCCACCTGATCGCAGCAACCCTTGACGGGCTGCGATCATTTCGCGTGTCCGACGGCGGACTTCTTCGTCAATCACCGCCTTGAAGCCGCTTTCCACCAGAAAGTGGTGCGCCGGGTTTCGCGGGTCCTCCAGGGGTAGTGTCTGGAGCAAACTTTCGCGCTCCCCGCGAGCGAAGAGTGCCACGAAGAAATTCGCTAACCCGGCGTCGAGTACCTTTAGAG
>DASZPA010000382.1:0-6147 GCA_035550555.1 Fimbriimonas sp. | reverse complement strand
ATGCGGTAGTGAACGGTGGCGAGCGCGGCCACCTGCGGTAGGTGGCTGATCACCAGGACCTGATAGTTTTCGGCCAAACCCGCAAGTCTCTTGCCGACGGTGCCCGCAACTCGTCCGCCAAGTCCGGAGTCGATCTCGTCGAAGATCAGCGTCGGAACGCCTGCCTTGCCCGCCAGCGCCGTCTTCACCGCCAGCATCAGGCGGGAAACCTCGCCTCCAGAAGCAACGCGCGCCAAGGGGCGAAGCGGCTCTCCTGGGTTGGCCGTGAACACGAACTCCACTTCGTCGGCGCCTTCCGGCGAGGGCGGAGCAGGTTTGAACCCGACTTCGAAGCGCGACCGCTCCAAGGCAAGGTCGTGAAGCTGGGCTTCCACCAGCTTCGCGAACTTTACGGCTGAGTCGTGCCGCAGCTTCGTCAGCTCGCCGCAATGCGCTTCAAGCTCTTGAAAGGTCGCTTCGGCAACCTCGGCCAGACGCTCTCCGCCGGCTTCGGCGTCTTCGAGAATCGCAAGCTGCGACTTGGCCTCGGCGAGGAAAGCCAATACTTCGGATTCGTCGTCCCCATACTTTCGTCGAAGCTTCTTGAGCGCTTCCAGACGGTTCCCCAACTCGTCCAGCTCGGCCGGATTGGATTCGATCTGCTGCGAATAGCTGCTCAAGGTCCGTACGGCGTCGTCGACCTGGATCACTGCCTCGCGAAGAGGCGCCAGCACCGCCTCGAGGGTGGCATCGAACCTGGCGGCGTCTTCAAGCGACTTCAGCGCCGCCCCCAGGGTCTCGACCGCGCTGCCTTCCTGCTCGGAAAGCAGCTCAAGCGCTCCGAGACTCGCGGTCGCCAGGCGCTCCGCATGCTCCAAGCGGAGAATCTTTGCCTGGATCTCTTCCGACTCTCCCGCCATCGGCGCGACGAGTTCGATCTCTCCGACCTGGTATCGGAGCAAATCGATCTTCTGTTCCCGCTCGCGAACGCTTGCCCTGAGCGCCTCAAGCTGCCGCTTTGCTGCCTGGTGCCGTTCGAATGCCTCTCTCACCTGCTGCTTCTTGAAACAAGCCGATTCGCCGATCCACAAATCCAGGTACCCGAGATGCCTTTCCGGGAACAGCAAGCTCTGATGGTCATGCTGTCCGTGGAGGTCTACCAAGACCTGCCCCAGCTGTTTGAGAACCGAAACGGGTGTCAGCCGCCCGGCGATCCGGCACTGCGAGCGGCCCTCGACCAGGATCTCCCGCGAAACGAATAAAAGCCCGCCCTCGAGCTCGATACCCAGGTCGGCGCAACGCGCCTGAGCCTCTGGCTGCCCTTGGAGGTCGAAGACGACGGAGACGTTCGCCGTGCGCGAGCCCGACCGGACCAAATCGCTGTCGGCCCGCTCGCCCAGGGCAAGCTCGATCGCGTCGATAAGAAGAGATTTTCCGGCGCCCGTCTCGCCCGTGAGAACCGTGAGACCCGGCCCCAACCGTAGGTTCGACCGCTCGATAATGGCTACGTTTTCAACCGAAAGCTCAGCGATCATGGTCTGGGGCGCCGTACTGCGTCGGCTATGTGAATTCTACGCTCCCAAGCGATCTGTTGGATCGGTACCGGCAAATGAACAAGGGCTGCACGCCCGTAGCGCCCAGCCCCTTGTCGAAGTCTATGGAAGAAGATCAGCCCTTAAAGCCGGGAAGCCGTCGGCCCTTGTAGTAGCCGTCCGGCGTGGCGCAGTGGCTAAGCTTGTAAGGCTCGCCTCCGACCTGCTTGTTGACCGAAATCTCCGGCATGGTGGCCGTGTAGTTGGTGCGGCGAAGAGCCGTGCGCTGGTGGCTGTGGCGTCGTTTTGGATTGGGCATCTTATTTCTTCTCCCGGTGCAGCGTGTGCTTGCGAAGATTCGGGTTGTACTTCATCACCTCGAGGCGCTCCGTCGTATTCCGCTTGTTCTTGGTGGTCGTGTAATAGTTCTTGCCGTCTTCGGTGCAGACGACACGGATAATCTCGCGGGCTTCGCTCTTCTTCGCCATGGGCTCTCTCCAACGCCTTCCGAAGCCACAGGTCCGTCAGGCAGGACCAATATTATGCACGATTCGAACCCAACAAAGTCAAATCCTGATTCTCGCGAGCCTTGCGGGCTAAGAATGACGCCGGCTCGTGATCGCCCGGAAGAGGAGAATCGCGCCGATACAAAAGATCAAGATTCCGGGTGAAGAGAAGAGCAGCGTCTGCCCCGTCTCAACGGCCGTCGACCCGCTCTGGCCCTTGTTCGCAACCGTCCTGGCGACAGCCGCGCTAAGAAAGATCCTTCTGACCGCGACGTACCACGTCCATCCGAAGTACAGGCAGGCGATACTCCAAAGGAACTGGGCTCTCCGAGGCATGTTCAGCATGTTGCTTCCCGCTTCAGGATAACGCCGATCATATTGGAAGCTGACGGCCCGAGGACCACTTCGGGCGCGGATTTGCTACCGAACGAAGGTGGCGTTCGATTCCCGAAGGTGGACGAACTTGTACCCTGCCGAGCCGAGCCAGTCGAGGATTTCGAAAAGCCGCTTCTTGGCGCCGGGGCGGTTTGGATATTGGCACTCGTCGAGCTCCACACAAAGCACGGGGACCTTGCAGCTCGATGAGACCAGATATCGGATGACGTCGTACTCCGCTCCCATGATGTCCAGCTTGAGAATATCGATGGGCTTTCCGATCTCCTTTTCCATGGTCTCGAGCGTCACACATTCGGCGTCGAAGTGCTCACCCGTCTCCTCTAAGTTCTTCACGGAGCAGCTCACGCTCTCCTTGCTCTTGGGCGCATAGAACCGAAGGGTCTCGTCCTTGCTCCAGATCCCTCGCGGCTGAAAGATGAAGCGGGACGGGTCGAAGCCTTTGAAGGAGTAAGGCTCTCGGCTGCCGCTGCCGGACCGAAGCTCGCGGCCCTCCTTGGCTGCAGCCAGGACCTCGTCGACGTGCTCTACGGCCCGAGGAGTGGGATCCAGGCAATAAACGATAAGACCCTGGTTGTTGAGTTCCACGTCAAAGGTCACGTCCTCTCCGGCGCCCGCGCAAATTGCGACGGCTCCGGGTTTCAGCGCACTTTTGGGAACGGTGTTGGCGCCATACTCGCTGCCCAGAGTGACCAGTTCCTCGGTCGGTTTCTGCATCCGCTGCTTGATCTGCATAAGGATCAGTTGTCGATTGATCTTGGTGGAGAGAGACATGGAATACCGCTGAAGATGAAATCGGAACGGAACCTGCTATTGCAATTCGCGCTCCAAAAGGACCGGATCGTAGGAATTATCCTCGAATTGAAGATCGGCGCCTGTTAAATCGCGGTTCTTTGCGGTGATCTTCTACCAATCCGAGTTGAGCTTGGCCGTGAGTACATGGTCTTCCCACACTCCGTTAATCAGCAAGTACTCGCGCGCCAGGCCCTCCTTTACGAATCCCAGAGAGGCCAGGAGCCTTCCGCTCCGTTCGTTGCGGGGCATGTAGTTTGCCTCCAACCGGTGCAGGTGGAAGCGGCTGAAAGCGAAAGGCACGATTTGCATGAGCGCCTCCTTCATCAACCCTTGGCCTTGGCACGATTCCGCGATGCTGTATCCCAGGGTTGCCGAGAACCTGGGCGATTGGGAAGCATGCGTCACATTGGCGACTCCGCAAAGTCGCGGGCCCTGAAACAGGCAAAGCCTCATAGACCGACGCGAATCGAACTCAGACCGAAGATGGGGCAGCGTGGCCTCCCACGCGCGCGAATCGAAATCCTCTCGCGTGAACTTGGGATAGTACGGCTGGAGGAACTCGCGATTCTCGCGATAGTACTCAGCCAGCTTGGCGCCCTCGCCGAAGTCGGCCATTCGAATCTCGAGCCGCGGAGTGATCAATCGCATCAGGCTGAACCAGATTGTAAAGGATTCTCCGGAAGCCGTTAGGGTGCGGAGTCGGCGAAAGTCCGCCATGCGCATGCGCGGGTACAACCTCCGACATGCCCCAGCCCTACGACCGCGTTTTCAACTTCTCCGCAGGACCGGGCACATTGCCCGTTGAGGTTCTCGAGCAGTGTCGAGAGGAGATGCTCAATTGCCAAGGGAGCGGAATGAGCGTGATGGAGATGAGTCACCGCTCCTCCGAGTTCGAGGCGATCATTGGCGCAGCCGAATCGGACCTGCGAGACCTGCTCGCTATTCCATCGACCTACAAAGTTCTTTTCCTCCAGGGCGGCGCCTCGCTCCAGTTCTCGATGGTTCCAATGAATCTCCTGCCTGAGGGCGGGTTCGCTCAATACGTCGTCACGGGCGCTTGGGGAAAGAAGGCAGTCGAGAGCGGTCAGATCGAAGGAGACGCTCGTGTGATTTTCGACGGGAAGACCTCCAACTATAAGTCGGTCCCAGACTTAGGGAGTCTAGCCGTTGAGCCGGCCGCAGCCTACGTCCATGTGACGACCAACGAGACGATTCAAGGAGTGGAGTTTGCGTCTGACCCGTCGGTCGCGCCGCCGCTCGTCTGTGACATGTCGTCCGATATCCTCTCGCGTCCAGTGACAGTCTCGAACTACGGCCTTATCTACGCAGGCGCTCAGAAGAACATGGGGCCGGCGGGGCTGACGGTGGTGATCGTGCGAGAGGATCTGCTCGAACGAACGCCCAAGTCGATGCCGCCCATGCTCGACTATCGGCTTCAGGCGAAAAACGGCTCCATGTACAACACTCCGCCCTGCTGGAGTGTCTACGTGTCCGGCCTGGTGTACAAGCATGTCAAGAAATTGGGCGGGGTCGCCGCCATGGCGCAAAAGAGCGCCGAAAAGTCTGGGGTGCTCTATGATGCCGTCGACGGCTCCGGCGGCTTCTATAATGGCCACGCCGAAAAGAGCGCCCGTTCCCGAATGAACGTGACGTTCACGCTGCAAGACGACTCCCTCACCGGCGATTTCCTGAAAGGCGCTGAGGAAGCAAAGCTCAGCGGACTCCACGGTCATCGGTCGGTCGGTGGCTTTCGTGCGAGCATCTACAACGCCTTTCCTCTGGAGGGCTGCAAGGTGTTGGCCGGATATATGGCGGACTTTGCCAAGAGGCACGGATAGCGAACGTTTTTGCTCCTGGGCTGTGCGCGGTCCGGGAGAATCTAAAGCCGTTTCTCTTGCTCCAGGCTTGTGCGGCCGCGCTGGTCGCGGCTTACTATCTGATCCCTTCCTTTCGCCATTCGGCAGACCAGCTCCAAGTCATCAAGCTCCATGGAGGGTTGCTCTTCTCGGCGCTTACCACAGCCTTTGGAGGAGCGTTTCTGCCTGAGCTCGCTCGGAGGGTGACCCTTGGAGCCTCCACGCCGCTTGGCCGCCTGCTCTTTCAGCTCGCCTTCTTCGCGGGGCTCGGAATCTCCGTGGATCTGCTCTACCGAGAAATGGCCGTTCTGTTCGGCGCCGAGGCTTCAATCGAGGTGGTGCTGAAGAAGATTCTGATCGACCAGTTCGTCTATGCCCCGTGCTTCAGCGTCCTCTTCAGCACGCTTCTTTTCAGTTGGGAGTCCCAGGGTTTCTCCGTTGAGAAGACGAAAGAAGCCCTCGCCAACGGCGGGTTCGCCCGGCATTACTTCCCACTTCTTATCACTTGCTGGTGTTTCTGGGGGCCGGTTCTTGGAGCGGTCTACGCGCTGCCCGTGAACCTGCAGTTCATGCTTTATCTCTGCGCCAACGCGGCATGGAGCCTATTGCTGCTCCATATCTCGACGAGCCCCTAGCGCGCTCTCGCCATCCGCTTGTTTCGCCGCTTGTCGACGCCGATCCGGCCGTCGCTGGTCCCGAGCAGCTTTCGCAGTTCTGAAATCTCGTCTCGAACCCCGGCGGCCTTCTCGAACTCCATTGCCTTGGCAAAGTCTTTCATGTCCTTCTCGAGGTTCGAGATCAGGATCGGAATGTCCTCGATTCGCACCGCGTCTCCATTGGCGCCGATTCTCGCTTTCGCTTCGTCGCTGTACTGTCCGACGATCTCTTTAACGGCATCGTACGCCCGCACCGTCTCGCGAACGGTCTTGTTAACGGTCTGCGGTGCGGTACCGTGCCGTTCGTTGTAGCGAAGCTGCGTATCGCGGCGGCGGTTGGTCTCTTCAATCGCCCGCTCCATGGATCCGGTGACCACATCCGCATACATGATCACGGTCCCGTTGACGTTGCGGGCCGCGCGGCCGATGG
>DASZPA010000381.1:0-7116 GCA_035550555.1 Fimbriimonas sp. | reverse complement strand
TTCGGTTGCTGCTCAAGAGTACGACGTTCTGTTTTACAGCACCAGCTTCGACAATCTCGCTTCTCAATCGGTCGCTAAGAAGCTTGGATTAGTGAGGCTCGGCGAAATGAGGCAGATCTTGAGAACGGTTCCCAAGTGAGTTGGTCGGCTACGCGTGCCTCGAACGCGAGTCTTTTCATAAGGCAGTCCTTTAGACTCTGGGATCACGGGCTGACCCTGAGAAGGCTAGTAGTTTGTCTTCACGATAGCCTGATTGAACTGGTCTGTCGCCTTAACTTTTGCAGTAGCGATCGGCAGTTGAGCGGCCGCGTCGCCGGCTTTGAAGTAAGGCATATCGAAATACACCTGAAATCCAACCACCCCGCCACCAAGGTTGTAAAGTGCCGGCTTCGTGTCTGCGTAGGGCGTTCCAAACGAGCCTGAGCTAAAGTCGTAGTTCGTGAAGCTCACGGTCGGTGCACCAGCGTTAATAGCCGACTGCTGGATCGTGTACGTCTTGCTTGTCGCTGTGGGGCTGAGGTAGATGTCGTAACTCTTTGCCTTGGGATCGGTTTTGAACTCTGCAAACCCTCCGATGCCATACACTGGCCCATCCTGTGGATTGAGCGACGAGAAGCCCGATATCACACTAATCGAATACTGCATGTTCTGCGCGGAGCCGGAAGGTCCGACGGTAACCGTGGAGGCTGCCCATCCCAGTTGCTTTGTAGTTCCGCTGGATAGCCGCAAACTCACGCTTACTGTAACGGTGTCCGTTCCCACGTTCCCGATCTGTGCCAGGTCGGAGAAATACTGCGCGGAGGCATAGGGTGTGTCCGTTGCCGAAGTGGTGCCCGTCGAGTTCGGAAAGACGAGATCGCCGTGCTTGCCGGGCGTCGACCAAGAATATAGGACCGTCGAGTTCTTAGGTTGACCTGCCGCTCCGAAATCGACGTTTGCACTGAGTGTGACGGAGTCTTTTCCTGGCGTAGTCGTAACTCTTGAGGCTGAAGGCGTAAGAGTGATAACGGCTCCCGTGGTTTGCGTCATTTTCCACGTCTCATAGACGTTCGACTGAGCAACGCCTTGATACTGCGGTAAAGGAACCCCGAGTTGGGTGATGTCGACATTCTGGAGAGCGATCAGCATCCATTTGGTGACGCTGCTGAGGTTAGTCGTTTGGGGCGTAAAGTAGGGACTCGATGCAAGCGCCGCACTTAAGAATTTCGAGTAGTCGGAGACCAGAGCGCTGAAGGTGGTCGGATTCGAGTTCAGCGTAGAGAAAACCGAGGCGGAGGCTCCCACGAAGTCGCCGCTCGTGATCTGACCTACGGCATTTGGGAAATAGGTGTCCACGAATGTGGCGCCCACGTTCGGATGGGAATCCGCCTCACGGTCCATGAGGTTGGCAAGGCTCGACGCTTGCCCCGCAGTGCCAAGCTGCTGGAGAAGCGTATTCGAAATGCACATTCGATTTAGGATGGGTAAGACGAAATCGAGTAAGAACGTGCGTTTGAAAAACAGATCGCGGTCCTTCGCCTCGCTTGCGGAGAGAAGCGGCGCCGATCCCTTGGACCCGCCTGGACCAATGGCGATCACGTCATATACCGCACCGAACTGTCCCGTTGGAACCGCCGGAAGGGAGACGGGCGTGATCGATGTCTGAGCCAGCTGGCCAACAAGCGTGCCCGTAACAGTGCCGGAGTTGACCGTGCCAACAGCTGGGGCGATCTGGGCTTCAGCGATCGATTCCGGAGATGGTGAATACACCGGCGGAACGGAGCCGTCGAAGGTCGAATCCCGATCGATGAAGAGCAGGACGCGCCTGCGGAAGCTGTTGGTCGCGGCGATCGTGTCGTTTGCGGTTCCGGGGTTGACCATTACGCCGCTCTGCATCGTTGTCGGCGTGCCCGTCACATCGTCCGGATTCGCCTTTCCCTCTATCAAGCTGGCGTGGGTCACGAGAAGGGACTTGGCCAGGTTCGTTAAGTCCGTTCTGAATGATACGTTCGGGCTGCCGAGGTTCCTGCCGGCAGCGATGTCGTCATCGATGTCGTGCGCAACTGTAGCGATGCCTGGGCTCAGCTCGATAGCGGCGATTAAAGCATTCTGATTCTCGTTCGGCGCAGCGTAGCCGGCGATCGCAAAGTAGGCCAGCGCGGCAGCGGTGGTGGTCGAGTCAAGCCTGTTGTGACCGTTTCCCGCCCAACCCATCAGTAGAGGGTTGCCCTGGCCATTCAGTACTCCGACGATTTGCCGATCCGTGTTCCAAGTCTTGATAGTGGCCTTTCCATCCTTGACGGGCGATGTACCCGTGACTCCACCCGAAACGACCAGCGATCCAACCGGGGTTCCAGCCGGGAGCGCTACGCTAATCGTTGCGGGTATTTGCTTGGCAGGGAAACCGCCTTGGGACTCCATGTCTCCTCTCCCTCCGCCGCCACCGCAGCTGACTAATAGAACAGTGGCCGCCAAAAACGCAAGTTGTGTCCTCAATCGGATCGACATAGCGTCCATCTAAGCAGGTGGGACTCGATGCTTAAGCCGCACCGTGAAATAGTTCACGGAGTCGCGAGACTACCGGTGGGCCAGCGCCTGATGAACTGCTCTAAGACGGTGGTGATCCCACAAGGTCTTCACTGTTCCTAACTTCTGGCGGAGATCCATGGACTCTCGCAGCGTCTGGCGCGCCGCCGCCTCATCTCCTTCCTTAGCCTGGGCCAAAGCCAACGTCTCGAGACCGTAGAGAAGAAGGTGATCCTGACCCTTGTCCGCGGCGCCACGAGTCCAATGGGCTAGAGCCGAGGATTCGAACCGAGCCTCGGTTCGAATCTGGATCAAGGATGTCGTCAGGAACCTCAGCATAGTGGCGCGATCGTAGGTGAGACCATTGGTGTCGGCTCCCAGATCGCTTGAGACGACGCTGGCAGCGGAGTAGTCGCCAGTCGATGCCAGATAGAACGCCCGCAGGGCTTCGTGCTGCCTCCACTCCTCCTGAGACTGATATCTCGAATAAGACAGTTGCAGAAGCGTCTCGGCCGATTCCCGGAACATGCCGGCATGGAGGTACGAGGTCCCCTTGAGAGAGGCGATCCACTGGCATCGATTCAACTGTGCCTGTCCCACGCCTCTTTCTGCCTCGACGGCAAGGCTAAGCGCGAAGTCGGTTCGACCCTGCAAGATCATACAAGCGCCCAACCAGTGGACCGTCCTTTGGTAAAGATCGAAGTCTTGGGTCAGTTTCGCTGCCTTCAGGCTTTGGCCAAAGTGACGCTTGGAAGTCACGAGGTTGCCCATCGTGCTCACGCCATTGAAGTAGTGGGCCCATCCGGTCAGATCGGGGCGCGATGGGAGTGTTCCGGCGGCGCGTCGAACGAGCGAACCGAGGGCGTTTGGCGAGATGTTGAGGGCAAAGTCGGCGTTCACCCGAATGGTCTCGAAGAACTGGATGGGACTGCTGTAACTCAAATGGTCGAGGAAGACTTCGAAGCCATGCACCGGTTCTTTCGAATGAGGGGTTCCTTGCGAGCCCTGCGGGAGGACAAGCTCAAAATCCTTCGCCAATTCGCAGTGGGTCTTGCCGCTTGACACCAAGGAGGGGCCGATCGCTTGCCTCAAGCCTTTGAGAGCTTGTCTGAGATTGGTCAGTCTTACGTCTCGTGGGGAGGACGGCCAAAGCTGGAACGATAGTTGGTCCCGTTCGACGGGGCGCCCCTTGCTCTTGGCAAGCGCGACAAGCAGCTCCGCCACCTTTCGGTAGGGCAACATGCGCCGTTCGCCCGCCTCGTTGACGAGCTTGTACTCAGGGTCTGCAACAAGCTGCCAGCGCATCGATCTTAGTTTACGACAAGTTCAAATCGCGGCAAGAGCCGACGAATTGCGGGTCGCGAAAGGGGTGCACGCGAGCCGGAGTTCCCTTGGAAGTCCCGCCCTTTGTCTCATGACCTTCGACAAGATTCCCGGCGCAGGGGGAGATGCCGTCGGGGCCTGTCGTCCAATGCAATGACGCAGAAGAAGCGACTGGTAACCGCACCCACCTCAGGCGGAGAATAAAGAAGAACTTCTTTCTGAAGGGTGAAGAACATGCGAAGTTACCGACCAATTTCAATTCTTCTGGCGGCGTTTGCCATCGCGGTTCCAACGGCTCACGCGTTCCAGCACGAGCACCGGCACCGGGGAGGTCACCGGTCACAGCAATCCAGTCACTCCGGGATGGATATGCGGAAGTGCATGATGGACATGCAAGCCAGCCAGGCCAAGCTGGATGCATTGACCTCGAGAATGAACGCGGCTCATGGCGTGGATCGTATGGAAGCCGCCATTGCCGTCGTGGCGGAGATGGCGAGTCAGGAAAAAGCCATGCACCAGATGTGCATGATGATGATGAAAATGAAGTCGTCCGGGGAGGGGGGCATGCACGGCTCCTTGGGACGCCGCGCCGGGCATCGCCATTGAGAAGTCGCCAGGAGGGTTGATCGTGTTGCCGGTCATAGCCCCCACGCTCATTAGCCGAAGCCTTGGACAAACGAGATGAAAAGCATTAGCAAACACGAACGGCGCTTCTGGGTCGCCACTCTGCTGGCGACGACGGCTGCGTTCCTTTACGTTCATAAGGGGCGGCCAAAGCACCTGAAGTGGGGAGCCACTTGCGAAGAAGCGAAGGAGTACCTGCAAGGCGACGAGCTGATTCCCGGCGCAGCAGTGTGCGCGACCCACGCCGTTACGATTAAGGCCTCGCCCAAGGATGTTTGGCCTTGGCTCGCCCAGATAGGCCAGACCAAGGGAGGCTTCTATAGCTACGCCCTCCTGGAGAACTTGGCCGGGTGCAAGATGCCCAACGTGCGGGACGTTCATCCAGAGTGGCAGTCGCTGAAGATCGGAGATGAGGTCCGGTTCCATCCCGATTTCCCTCCTGCCCCGATCGTTATGCTGAAGGCGGGAGAGCACATGGTGATCGGAGCGGATCTGACAGGTCCCAACGCGACCTCTTGGGCTTTCGTCGTTCGCGATCTTGGCCACGGCCTGACGCGGCTCATCGTCAGACTGCGCGGCCGGCCGCATCACGGCATCGCAAGACTCTCGGATCTCTTGGTGTACGAGCCGGCTCACTTCGTCATGGAACGGAAAATGCTTCTCACGATCAAGAAACTGGCCGAGCAGACGGCGGCCAGGTCGGAGGAGACAGCCGAAGCAGGCATGATGAGTTCGAGGGCGTAGCGTTCGTCGCCGCCTTTGCGGCCAAGCAACCCGTCAGTACTCGATGTGGATCAGACGCGGTTTGGCGTTGTTGGTGAAACGGAGGTAGAGGAGATGGTGGGCGGCATCGTATCGGGTGTCCAGCATCGGTTGCCCATCGATCGTCGCCTGCCGGGGCGCGGAGTGAGCGCGCAAAACCAAGACTCCTTCAGTCTCAGCCATCCCCTCGACCGTTCCTGACCACTCGTCCCGGTTCGACTTCAACTGAACCGGTGCACCGGCGCAGGCGACGACGGTTTCTTTATATCGGTCGAGATCGACCAGCAGATGGCGCTCGTTGGGCAAAAGCGTTACCGAGTCGACCTCGCGTTGCCCAGGATCGAACAGGTCGAGAAACGTGCCGTGAAGGACGGTAGGAGCAGCATCCGACTCGTCCATTCCTGCCGCGATTACGTAGGGACCCCGGCGAAGAACGAAGGAACTCGTCGAGCGCCAGTCGACCGACGGGGCATCCGCCTCGACCTTGTCGACCAGCCACGAAGCCCCGTCCTTGGCGCGGCTTAGCTCTGTAGGGCTGCGGCGAAGAAACGCCACATGGCCCTTACCCACAGTCGTGACCTCTGAGGCTGGGTGCGATGGGAGACCCATCAGTTTGAAGAGGTGCTCACGGGGTGTGGCGAAATGCTGGTCGCCCGTGTTCCACCACTCCTGAACGCCGCAATAGGGGTCCGTATCGGCGTCCACAAAGACAAGAGTCCCTCCACGCCGCACCCAGTCCGCGATGGGCTTGTGGACTTCCGCCGACAGAGGCTTCATGCCCTCGTAGGTCATCAAGATCACCTTCGAGTGGTCGAGATAGTGAGGCAGGCCGACGTTCTCCAACTGAATCGGCTGAATGGGCATGCCTCGCTTGACGAACGGCAGCGCCAAGCCGTAGAGATGGCCCATCTCCTGGTCGCTCGCCTCGGGGCCTCCACGCTCGAACATCAGCGAATCGCTCACCATCACGCCGATGCCGGGAGTTCCACTTTCCCAGTGGACCGAATTCTGGCGCATGTCCTTCAGGGCGTTGAACACCACTTGCAGCTCCGTCGCATAGGCCGGCGGGATCGGGACGCGCTTCGTCGGATTGTTCTCAGCGGGATAGGCGCCGTGAACGATCCGCTCGGGCCACGGCATGATCTCATACTGGCTGACCTCGGGCTGAAGGAGCGAGGCGAGCAGCGTCGATTGGTAGTTGCGGCGGTAGTCGCCCCAGTCGTGATCGGGGTTGTCCTCGATCGGATCGGCGAGATACCAAACTCCTCTGCCGGTCGCTCGGACCAGGTTCTGCATGGAGCCGTATTCGAGGAATGCGGTCTCGAAGGTCCGCTCCTTCTTGATCCCCTGGTAGTAATTGGGCGTCCGGGCCGTGCCCGTCCACACCTGTGCGATGTAGCCGTCGCAGCCGTTCAGCCGCGCAAGGCTCGACTCCGGACTCACAATTCCCCAAGAGGCGTAATTGATGAGGCTGTGGGTGGGCACGTAACAGCGAACATGGGCCCCGTGCTGCTTGTTGTACTCCTGAACGGAGTCGAAGACCTGCTGCAACGCTCGACGGTACAGGTAGTACATCAACTTGGCCGCGCGCCACCGGGCGTCGGGAGAGCTCAGAGGGTCCTGCCAGGGTTGGTGATAGAACTCCTGCCACTCCTTCTTGAACCCGCCGCCGTACCCACCGAATGACCAGAACTCCGGCTCCTCCAGGTGTACTGCCTCGACTCCGGCGTCCAGCGCCCGCCGCACTCCCACCGACAAATACTTCCCGTAGTTCTTGCCCGGGGACATGTAGTAGACGTCGCCGCCGTGGCCGATCTTCTCCCCGTTTTGCCGAGTCTGGGCCTCATCCTCGTGGTTCACCCCGTCGAAGCGGCCGTAGTAGTAGTCCTGATACTCGCCCCA
>DASZPA010000380.1:0-6773 GCA_035550555.1 Fimbriimonas sp. | reverse complement strand
CGACCCGATGCCACCGGTAGGCCAGTTGATCGGAGGCGAGCTAGCTTGGCGTCAGCACGAGGGCGGCCATGAAGTAACCCCGAACTGGCCGGCATTCTTCGACTGGGTGGCGCAGTTCATTCCGGCTCCGCCACCACAGTAGGCTAGCCGACGTGCGTTGCCAGCGACGGAGCGGCCGTCGTGTCGCGAAGCACTAGTTCGCATGGAATGCTCTTCTCTTGGAGCGTTTCGCCGCGAACCAGCTTGAGCATTTCCCGAGCGGCTATCCTGCCTAGCTCCGCCATCGGCAGCCGGACCGTGGTGAGGCCGGGATGGAGGAAACCGGCGACGGGGAAGTCGCCGAAGCCGACGATGGAGATGTCGCGGGGTACCGAGAGGCCGGCCTCGGCGATCGCCTTCATCGCGCCGATAGCCGAAAGGTCGCTGGCGCAGAAGATCGCCGTCGGGGAATCAGATGAGGCGATCATGCGTTTCGCAGCCTCGTAGCCGCACGCCTCAATGAAATGGTCCCCCTCTTCGGGACCCGATGGCAGCTCGTGATTCCACATAGCCTGGTGATAGCCATGCCTCCGATCGGCTCCGTCGATATTGTTCGGGAGGCCCCGGACGAATCCTATCCGCTCGTGTCCGAGCGAGATGAGATGCTCGACTGCCGCCTGCGCGCCGCCCGCGTTGTCGGCAGCCACAAAGGGGACTTGGCCGCCGGGGATGCATCGATTAATCGCGTACACACGATTGCCGCGCTCGCGGAGCAAGTTCGCATAGAGAATCTCCGGCTCACTGAGAAGCACGCAGCAGACGGGAGCGTCGCGAGCGATGAGGCCCTCCAGGATGGCTCGCGAGTAGTCGTAGATCGCAAGCTGGTGCCCATGGGCTTTGATGACGTGCTCGAACGCCTCGACGATGGGGGGCAGATAGTACGGGTCGAGAGACGTCTTTCCACCCTCCACGAGAAGGAGAAAGCGAAACCGTTGGGAGGGCTTGATCTGCACAGTCTTCTCTTGCCGCACAAAGGTTCCTTTTCGGGCGATTCGCTCCAAGACCCCTTCGGCGACCAGAGAGGACACGGCTTGCCGAGCAGTCATGTACGCAACGCCAAAGCGCTTGGCGATGACTTGTTCGGAGTGGATCCGGTCGCCGGCCGACCAGATGCCGTTCAGGATCTCTTCTCGTAGAGCGTCAGCCACCGCACGATGCTTGGTGGCGCGTTCCTTGTCGCTCGGAGGCTCCGGCTGCTTGGCCGCGTGCTTTCTCATCGAATGCCTTTCGTCGACGCCGAAGCAACGCTGGTCGTGTCAACTGCTATATAGTATACCGTGAACTCGGTTAAAGGATGTCACGGTTTTAGCGCT
The DNA here is from genome assembly GCA_035550555.1 of Fimbriimonas sp. GTDB lineage: Bacteria > Armatimonadota > Fimbriimonadia > Fimbriimonadales > Fimbriimonadaceae > Fimbriimonas. Next base: position 5,421 of record DASZPA010000380.1, on the reverse strand, counting down.
CGGTACGTTTCGTAGTACTCTATCGCAACGCCTGCAAAGCCTCTTTGCTTGAAAAACGCCGTTGATGCGGCGCGAAAGGCTTCTTCCATCCTGGCATTTCCCAGCTTGTAGAAGGTTGCCATAGGCTCGTCTGGTAGTTCCGTTGCTTCAGCGCCCAGCCAAGCATCTTTCCCTTTCAGTGAAGCGTATGCAACCGTGTTCTTAGCATCGTGAACGAATGCCTCAGCTCGGTCGACGTAGTCCATTACCGCAGCGTAGTCGACGCGGTCGAGTACCGACCTATACAGCCCGTTAAGCTCCTTCGCATCGAACCAACGGGGAATCGCGGCTCCGAGTTGAACGGGCTGTCGGCTCTCTTCGATTCTTCTCTTGCAACCCGATAGAAAGCTCAAGTAACCATGCACCAGGCGAGGCGCCGGCCACTTGGGCAACATATAAGGCTCGACATCGAACTGAATTCCGTCGAACCGTGATTTGGCAGGCACTTGCCGGTTATATCGGAGCATGTACTCCAACTGCCAGAAGCCGTCCTTATGACGCTCAGGAGCAGCATAGTACGCTTCGCCACAGAGATAGTCCACACGGATACCGCGTTCGTGAGACTGCGCGATGAAGTTGCCGATTTTCTTGAACTCTTTGGGACTCTCGATTCCCACTCTCGACAAGAAGATCACCGAGATTCTTGCGGAACTGTTGCCTTTGGGAGCAGCGAGAAAATCGTAGAACTTTGCGCGCTCTTTGTTGTCTTGGATAAGAGGCTGGCCGTGCCATACCCACAATGCCCGGCGCTCGACATGAGAATTCATGAACGCGGCGGTAGCGAGAAGCAGGCAGGGGATTAGGTTCGGCATGGTTCCGGAAATAGAAGAGGGCGCCAACGAGGCGCCCTTGGGGAGTTGAGTTATTCTTACAAGCCGGCGTTGGCGTATTCCGAGTGTTTATGGATCGCCGCGACATTCGCCTGACCCCAGACAGTCTGCTGGTCCGTAGGAATCCAGTTTCGCGGAACAAAGATGCCCCATGTGCCAGTGGTGTAGGCGGCGTTCAGCCTGAGCGACTTGGCGTGAGTATCGAAGAACTGGTAGTTGCTCGATGCGCCGCCGTGAATCTGGATGGCTCCGATCGGGTTCGTGTCGTCAGGAATCCATCCGGATGAGGTGGGACCGTAACGGAGACTGTTATAGGCATCGACCGTTCCACTGCTCGTGTCCACGCCGTAGCTCAGGTCGATGTAGCCGTAGCGGCACTCGCCCGTTTGGGCTTCTGCCGCAGGTTCGTCGATCACGCTGGCGTTTCGACCCAGGAAGAACGGAGGCGCGTAAGCGGAGTTGCGCTCGTTGTTCCAGGGATCTTCCTGCATGCAGTAGGAGACGGGCTCCGGCTCCAAGGAGAGGTTGCCGTTCTGCGCGTACTGGTTGTCAGGGCATCTCAATAGAGCGCTGCTCTTTACGTAAGGCTGAATGTCGGTAAGCCAAGTGTGCGTATTCGGCCAAGTTGCCGCATAGTAGTAAGGCGGAAGGATGTATGGTTCCGGATAAGTGTCGTCGGCGTCGTTCGCGTACATCGCGTTGGCGAGCCCGATTTGCTTGAGATTTGAAAGACAACTGGTCTTCTTCGCGGACTCTTTTGCCTGCGCAAAAACAGGGAAGAGAATCGCCGCGAGTATCGCGATAATAGCGATCACAACAAGGAGCTCGATCAGGGTAAACCCTTTCGATCTTTTTTTAATTAATTGCATAGAGTTACTTTCCTCCCTGGCTGCTCAGCCGAGGGTAGTTGATTTCGACAAACTTCTGGCCGTGGCCAAGGGTCATGTTGTTAAGAAGCTGCTGTTCTTGCGGGCTCAGCTTCGTAAAGTCGCCTCCGGATTTGAGCGCGAGTTTTTCGGCTTGGCTGTGCTGATCGGCCGCTGTGGGAACCTTCGTGTAGGATGGGCCCGAAAGCGTTCGGAAACCGATGAACCCGATAGCGATCAGCGCGACAACGCAGATGCCCAACACGACGGGGAGGGGAACTTGCTGTTTAACGTCTTTCGTCGATTTCGACATAATGGCTGCTCTGCCTTTTGGCTACTATGGAGTATGAGGTCGATTCGGTTCGGTTTTCGAGCGTCGCGGCTATCCGGAATGCCCTTAAACGTGGCATTCTATAGAGCACTCGCACATCATATCACAGTTCTTCTCTAGAGACAACGATCGCTTCGATAGATTTCAGCAAACATTCCACTCGCCTGAGTCCCCTGCGGCCCCCCCCATCTTCCATGAAGAAAACGCCATATCTCGTCCTCGTTGCACCGCTCCTTTGCCTCAGCGCAAGATGCGTCGCACAAGACATCTCGCGCCTTCCTGACGATGTCCAGAGCAGGTGGTCGAGCTTCGAGAATCCGACCGCCGGAAAAGGGTCCGCAGCTTCAACCAACCGTGGAGCGAAGGGCAACGCGTGGGAATCTGTGAAGCCTGGAAAGTCGAAGGTTCTGCTGGATATCAATGGGCCGGGAACGATCCGCCGGATGTGGTTCACCTTCAGACCGTTCAACCCTGAGATGCTGCGCTCCTTTGTGATCCAGATGTACTGGGATCACTCCAAGAAGCCGGCCGTCGAAGTGCCGTTCGGCGACTTCTTCGGGGAAGGATTGGCCGTTCCCGTGGCCGGTGAGAGCGAGCTCTTCTCCAATCCGGAGGGCCGCTCGTTCAACTGCTATATACCAATGCCATTTCGGACCGGCGCAAGGATCGTGGTGAGGAACGATGCGAAGGTCGACGTGGGGATGCTGTTTTACGACATCGACGTCACCCGGGTCTCCAAGCAACCCAAGAACGCTGCCTATTTCCACGCGTTCTGGCGCCGCGACGCCTACACCAAACTCGGCGAGGATTACGTCTTGATGCCAAAGGTGGAAGGAAAGGGCCGATACTTGGGCGCCACGATCGGCGTTCAGGGGCATCCCCAATACAAGGATGCAGGCTGGGGCGAGGGCGAGGTCAAGATGTATTTGGACGGAGACAAGAAGCTGCCGACGATCTCCGGAACCGGAACCGAGGACTACATCGGCACCGGGTGGGGAATGGGACCGTTCTCAAATCGGTTTCAAGGCTGCACCGTCTCCGACAACAAGAACCACTGCTGGGCATTCTATCGGTGGCACGTCCCAGATCCGATCTACTTCTATCACGACTGCAAGGTGGTGATCCAGGACATTGGCGGCGAGGCGACCGATTATGTGCGCAAGCTCGTGGCGTCTGGGGCTGAGCTGAAGCCGGTTACCGCCGCCGACGATCCGGGAATCGAGCGGTTGCTGACCGATAGGAAGTTCCCGAAGCTAAGCGATCCCAAGTTCCCATTGGACGCGTGGGTGAACTTCTTTAGGCGAGACGACTACTCCTCGGTGGTCTACTTCTACTTGGATCGTCCAACCACCAAGCTGCCCCGTTTGGCGCCCGTAGCACAACGGATCGCGGGATTGCGTTTGAAGAAGTAGCGATGTATCCCGACCCGTTCAAAGGCGCCGAAGAGGCGTTCCACCGAGGCGACCTGGAACAGGCAGCCCAAATCTGCGCCGCAACCCTTCGCGAGTCTCCCAGGCATGCCGCAGCCACGATGCTTAGCGGATTGATCGCAGCGCGAAGGGGAGACACGCATGGTGCGATCGAGTTTCTCAAAAAAGGGTTAGTCCTGAGTCCCGACGATTACGTCGGGATCACCTGGCTCCAGATCGCTTTGCGAGTGGCCGGTCGCTTTGGCGAGGCCATCGAGATTGGAGAGAAGGCACGATCGTTGTGGCCGGCCGATGTCGACGTACTGGTCAATCTCAGCCACGCGTATCTCGGAGCTCGAGACATCGTGAAGGCTTCGGGATGCCTTGCGAGGGCCGTCAAGCTTCGCCCGAACGATGGATCGCTCCACCGCCGCTTCGGGATCTCTTTGGAGCTGTTGGGGCGGGACGAGGAGGCTGCCAGCGAGTTCAGAAAGGCGGTCCAACTGGCGCCGGAGGCTGAGGATGGCTATGTCCGGCTGGGCCAGCTCCTGATGGGACACGGCAACTTCTCGCAAGTCATCGAGCTCTGTGAGAAGGCGCTGGAGCGCCTGCCCAACTCCGCGCAGCTTCACTTGCTGTATGCCCAGACATTGCGCAGCGTTCGCGATAACGAGTTGGCGCACCAGCACCTTCAGATGGCCATCTCTCTCGATCCGAATATAGTCTTGAGCGCCGCGCTTTGGCTGAATGAGGATGGCGAGTTTGAAGAGGCCGCGAAGCTCTTCCAGGAGTCGATTCGTCGCCAGCCAAAGCAGGGCATTGCCTACTTTGGCTTGGTCAAGGCAAGGAAGATGACCGATTCAGACTCCGTGCTCGTTGATCAGATGGAGTCGTTGCTGGAGGAGAAGTCGCTCCCTCCAAAGGAACGAGCGGCCTTGTACTACGGGCTGGGCAAGGCGGCGAACGATCTCCAACAGTACGAGAAGGCGATGGCCTGGTTCGAACAGGGGAACAGGGTGAACTACTCGATCTACCTGTCCGGCAAGCCGTACGACAGGCAGCAGCTGGAGCGGAATCGCCGGAAGATCACCTCCATCTTCACTGCGGAGTTCATGGAGCGTCATCGCTACCTGGGCTCCGAGAGTGAGGTTCCGATCTTCATCATCGGAATGATCCGGTCTGGGACCACCCTGGTCGAACAGATCATTTCAAGCCACCCGCAGGTCGGACCCGCTGGGGAGCAGCGGTTTTGGGTGAACGAGATCCCTAAAGTCGTCGACCTGGAGGCGCAGGAGTTGGATGTCGCCAAGTTTGCGGAGGTCCGCGACCGCTACCTGAAAGTTCTTCGAGGCTTTCAGCCCGATTCGGCACGAATCACTGACAAGATGCCGCTGAACTTCTACTGTGCGGGGCTCATCCACCTCGCCTATCCGAAGTCGCCCATCATCCACATTCAGCGTCATCCCGTCGATACGGCCCTTTCGATCTACATGACGGACCTTTCCAAGCCGCCAGACTTTGCCCACGACAAGGCGAATATCGTGGCGGAGTATCGGAACTATCTGGCGCTGATGGACCATTGGCGGTCTGTCATCCCGAGTTCAAAGTTGATGGATATTCGGTACGAAGACCTGATTGCCGAACAGGAGCATTGGACGCGGCGAATGCTCGATTTCTGTGGCCTTGAATGGGACCCTCGGTGCATGGAGTTCTATTCGAACGAAAGGCAGGTCAGCACGCCGAGCATGTGGCAGGTGAGGCAGCCGATCTATAAGACTTCTGTCGAAAGATGGCGGAGATATGAGTCTTGGCTCGGAGAGTTTGCGAGCTTGCAGACCGACTCTGATATGCTGTAAACGCGTTCAATGAAGCAGGCGGTATCACGAAAACGGCTCTGGCTCGTCCAGCTTTTCATCCTTCTTGTTTGCGCGCTCCGAACCCTCGCC
>DASZPA010000379.1:0-3931 GCA_035550555.1 Fimbriimonas sp. | reverse complement strand
CTGCCGTCCTTCGTCAGCTCGACGCGTAGGATCGGCCGGTCGTCCATACCGCCGTAGTGCTCCAGGCCGACGACGTACGCCGAAGCGGTCTTACCGTTGTAGCTGACCACCTTGTAGTATTGGAATGGTCCATCGATGTTGGCGTCGTCGTACACCACCTTCAACGCGTGCTCCATTGGTTTGCCATAGAGCTTGGTGAGCGCTTCCGTGTACATGAAAGGGCCCCCCATCGTGAGGATGAGACAGCAAACGATCAGCCTATAAGGCTTCTCAGCTCGTTTGGTCGGACCGCCCATGAAGAAGCTGAGGATGAGCGCCAGCAAGAGCCCGGCCAAGAAGGTTCCAAGGCTGTAGACGATCCATGCCAGCATAATCGCGTTGTTCCTTTCATCCTGGTATCTTCGCCTAGGTGTGTTTACTAGGATCGTCGGGATCCACGTGGATGACGGCGTGACACGGCGATAGTGCCGATTCGATCCCCTTTTCAATAGAATCGGCAACTTCGTGCGCTTCCACAAGAGAGTAATCCCGCGATACCACTACGTGCAGCTCGATGTAGTGCACTGAACCTGAATGGCGGGTGCGGAGCTTGTGATAGCTGAGGACTCTCGAGTCGCTCGCCAGGATGTCTTCGATCGCCCTCAGGTCTTGGTCCGACACGCGATGGTCGATCAGCTCTTGAAACGCCTTGACGCTCATCAGCCAGGCGTTTCGAGCGATCCAGATGGCGAGCAGCAGCGCGAAAATCGGATCGGCCTGCTTCCAACCCGTGAAATGGGTGACGCCGAGCGCGACGAGCACTCCGAAACTGGTCCAGAAGTCGATCAAGAAGTGCTGCCCGTTCGATTGAAGGACGATCGAGCTGGTCCGTTTGCCGACGCCGCTCACATAGAAACCCACGATGGCGGAGGCTGCCGCACTGCCCGCCATCAGAAGGAGACCCAAGAAGAGGTTGGGGATTTGCTGCGGGGTAAGAAGCCGCGAGGCCGCTTGAAAAGCGATATAGACGACGATCGCCATCAAGAGGATGGCTTCACCGAATCCCGCAAGGCTCTCGATCTTGCCGTGCCCATAGGGATGCTCCTCGTCCGGTGGAGCGGCGGCGGCGCGAACCGAGACAAAGGCAAGCGCGGAGGTGACGACGTCGGTTGCCGAATGGGCGGCCTCGGTAAAGAGACTCACTGAACCTGTGACGGCGGCTGCCACAAGCTTCAGGCCCGTCAGCAGCGAGTTCGTGAAAAGAGACAGCGTTGCGGCTCGCCGCTTCTCAGTCTCGATGCTGCCCTGCTGCACGGCTTCATTCTAGCCGGGAGCCACCTTCGCGAGAACCTCGTACCCGCTTACGCTCCAAAGCGGCGATCCGGCCGGCGGATCGATGGTCACCCGGATCTCCGTCTTCTCTTCCACAAGCTCGGCCGGAACTCCGAATCGAGCCCATCGCCACCGGTTCTGCCGGTCTTGAGCGGCCTCGTACCACCAGCCCGCGAACTTGCCGTCGATCAGGACCCTCGCTCGCTGTCTTCCGTGAAAGGCGTCATATCGCTTTCGCAGGATCAAGCCTCGGCACCCGCGAGGCAGCTTCAAGCGGAAGGTCGCGGCGTTAAGATGGCTGAGGACGTGGCTTACCAGAGGCGTGCCGTCAGGGAATCGAGAATCCAAGTCGAAGAGCGCGGAAGAGTTCTGTACGCTCCAGCCGCGTTCTTTGAGCGCATCGAGGTTCCAAACATCGAAGGAGTCGATCGAAAGCCACGGGTCCCCCTCTTGCACGATGCGAAGGGACTCGCCTTTGACGCCAAGAAAGAAAGGCATCGCGAAAGGCTCCGGGATCGTCTCGAAACCCCGGTGTTCACCGTCGACCTCGTGAATATGCTTGGCTTCTACGATCCAACCGCTTCCAGCGAACTCTTGACCCTGCTGGATGGGTCCATTTAATTGATCCGCGCGGCATCGACCGACGGCGACCCTGCTTATTCCATTTTCAGCACTTGTTACGGTTAACGAGTGGTCGTAGGACCCTTCGAACCTGTCGGTGGGAGAGTCGTCAACGATAACGCGAAGGCTTTCGCTTCGAAATTGGACGTTGTAGAGTCCGGCGCCCTCGATATCGGCCAGAACTCGGTCACCGTTGTGATCGCGGTAAAGGCAGGCTGCGCCGTCGAACTCGAAAAGGTTCGATTTGTCCGAAGACAAGAGCTGTGGATTCATCGGTTGGAAGAACCGGCATGGCGTTCGTGCGTGCCCCAGCCGATTATTTGAAGGTTCGAAAGGTTACTTGATGAACAATAGCATCTCGACTTTCGGCGGAGGGCGTGAAGCACGCGCTCGCGTGGCCGCCCAAAACCTGAAGTGCTGTCCGCTCTGTGGAGCGATCAACGCGTCTCGCAATCGAGAATGCTTCTCGTGCCGCTGGTCGGGACAGTTCGACCAGAGCCCCAACTCCGTCCAACTTGGGCTGGACTCGTTGATCCAGAGTTGTCCCGAGCTGGCGGAGGCTCTTCTGACGCAGCCCTGCCGGAAGATGCGTTGGTTCGATAGGGCCCTCGGCCTTTGGCGAAGGATGCTTCGACGTCGCGTCGATATCCAGGTTTAACCGGATCGCGATTCCCTTCCCAAGACAGGCCGAGCGAACCCATCGCTTCGCCGTTCTATCGGCTCCATCGGAAGGGACATGCCTTGATCGATTCCCATCACTCTAGAATGAGCGCACGTACGGCTGCTTTCTCTGCTAGAATATGCAGACAGAAAGATACCGATACGCGTCTGTAATCGATCCTTGCGAAAAGCCTGATTCGGATCGCAATCCACAGCTTCCGCACTCGTTGTCCCCCGTCCGGGGTTCTAGACTTTCCATCTCGATGGCAGCAACGACCGACCAACTGATTCCCCTTTACAGCTACGAAGCCGAAATGAGCACGCTGGGGGCGATGCTGCTTTCGGAACGGGCGGCTGAGGAGTTGGTGACGATGCTGGAGGAAAGCGACTTCTACCGGCCCGCCCACCGGCTGATCTTTCGGGCGATGAAACAGCTCATCCAGATGCACAAGCCGATCGATCAGATCACCTTGGAAGAGGAGCTCAAGGCACGCGGAAACCTGGCGGATATCGGCGGTCCTGACTACCTGTTGGAGATCGCGATGTACGTGCCCAGCGCCGCGAATTCGGGCTACTACGGCCGGATTGTGCTGGAGAAAAGCACGTTGAGGAAGCTGGAAAGCACGGGTCGAGACATAGTAGGTCTGGTCCACAACCCGGAGATGCCCGCCGTCGATGAGAAAGTCGACAAAGCGGAGCAGCTGATTTTCAGCGTGGCTCAGAAGTCGCTCCGAAAAGACTTCCAGCACGTTCGCGGGCTTGCGAAAGAGTTCTTCGTGGACGTCGACAACATCGTCGAGACTGGGGAGCCCATGAGCGGCTTGAAGGTTGGCTTTCCGGACCTGGACGACTTGACCAGCGGCTTCTATCCCGGAGACTTCGTGATCATCGGCGCGCGGCCCGCCATGGGAAAGACTTCTTTAGTGCTAGATTTTGCGCTTAACGTTGGGAAGAAGATCCATTCGAGGGAGCAGAAGGGAAGCGTTGCCATCTTTTCTTTGGAGATGAGCGCCATCCAATTGGTGCGCCGCATGGCATCCATGCTGAGCGGTGTCTCTATGGAGATACTCAAGACCGGCGACATCTCCAACGTGAACTATCAGAAGCTCGCCGACGGCTGCGAGGAGCTTTATAGCATGCCCGTCTATGTGGACGACATGAGCGACCTGACACCCTTGGAGATGCGGGGAAAATGCCGCCGTCTGAAGGCCGACGTTGGACTGAGCATGGTGATCATCGACTACCTGCAGCTCATCGAACCGGAAGACAAACGGGCCCCGCGCGAACAGCAGATCGCACAGATCACCCGCCGGCTGAAGTTCCTCGCGAAGGAGCTGCA
>DASZPA010000378.1:0-13337 GCA_035550555.1 Fimbriimonas sp. | reverse complement strand
AAACAGTCGCAGTTGCTGTCATCTGGTCGAGAGCTGCACGTACGGAGAAAATCGCGGCGCTCCGAGCCTGTTAATGTGCCAAAGATAGACTCGGATTCTTCGCTGGGTTCCACTAGCCAGAGGAATGGCGCACTGGTACAGGGTCTCAGGGTCATGGATTTGCTTCTCGGGTGGAACACCGTCGTTCTGCAAAGTTTCGGGCGCGTTGCTTACAACCAACACGGGACTCGCAGCATCCACCTCGAGTGCCGTTTTCCAGGCTGGAGCGTTGGATCGGGCTTCGGGATGGCGAAGATTTGCATGAAGTCGTTTGGCGTACAACCCATGTTTCAAAAGCTACCCAAAGCACCTGATCACTCCATTCGTCAGAATATTAAGAATCCAAGCCTCTACAACAGATCAAATACGCGATGAAAACGGCACGGTGGATCGGATGTTTTTATCGGATCATAGTGCCTTAAATACTCATTAGCCGCCAGCGCGTTCAACACTTGTAAGGTTCACGGCACTGCGGAGAAGACTGTGAATACCCAAGTGGGAAAGATCAAATGGGTTACTCCCCATATATCGCGTAGGAATTCCAGGCCGGATCAAACCCAAGGCGGGTCGTTACGAGCTGTCCCACGTGATAGTTGTCGTGGCCGACGATGAAGTCGGAGCCTGTCTGGAGGTTTTCCTCTTTGGCGAGGACAGCTTCGACGGCTTGTTTGCGGAGGGAGAAGCAGCTTTCGTTGAGAGCGCCGATCTCGGTGGAAGGGGGGACGTAGGAACCCCACTCGTGTTTTCCACCCGCCAGGATCGTAAGGACGGCTTGATAGACCTCAGAAAGGTGGGCAAGCTGCTCCGTGACGCTCATCGCCTCGGGATGCATTTTGATGCTCGCTTGCTCAGAGGTGACACCCTCCACCGCTCGCTGCAACTGGCCGCCGACGTCGTTCATCTGACTCTGCAAAAGCTCTTTAGCCGTCATGCAACAAGATTACTCAGCGCACGGAAAGGCCGGCCTTTCGGAGCGCGTCGACGATCTTCGACAGGGTCCTTCGCGTGACTTCCACACCGGCATGGAGAACAACGGTCGAGCCGGGACTTGCCTGCTCGACGATCCTTCGCACCAGCTCCTCGCCGGTCGGGCGTGTCTCATCGTAAGGATCGACTTGACGTCCTTGTAGAGACGTGGTCGTGATTTCTTGGCCAAACTCCTTCGCTTCCCTGACGATCCGTTCAAGCTCCTTTGGGTACGAGGACCGCAGGACAAGGGTGGCGTGCAGTTGCAGGCGCCGCAGCTCGTCGAGTAGCTCGTGGCCGCCTGTGGCTGGTGGAAAGCTTTGGAGCTCGAGCCTCACCTCGCCCGACGATGCTCCACGCAAGGCCGAACGAGCCTCCCGCACCATGTCTTCCGTCCGCGCGACGCCCGACTTGACCCAACGGATCTGGCCCGACTCGTCGACGACAAGAGTCGTAGGAACCCGGTCGACTCCGATCGAGGCGGCCCATCCTTTTCGATCGAGCAGGCATCGGAGAGATGGATCGAACCCAGGCACGTCTGACCACCTCCCGTCGACGCTCACGGTCACGACGTCGATGGGAAGTCCCGCAAGCGCGGCTCGCGTCTTTGCCAGCCGGGGGCAATGCTCTTTCCACGTATCGCACCAGAAGGCGAAGAACGAAAGAATGGTGACCCTGCCCGGCTTCCAGGCGGCCGGAGACGAATCCCGGCCGACGAGCGTCACAGCCGACAGCTTGCTGCCAGGCAGCGGGTCGCCCGATGCCCATGCCGAAACAAGAACACCGGTAAGCAATGCCAGCGTTCTCATCCACGGCCTCCCACGATCTCAAAGGTCTGTTGGTTTCCGTGACCCGAGAACCGAGGCCTCCGGAGGTACTGACCCGACGCCGGAGGCGCCGTCACCCACCCTCCCGCCTCCGCCCGCAGGTAGTAGCGGAAGATCTGCGGCGTTCCGGCGTTGGAGAGATACTCGATGACCGCTCCATCGCGAACCTCTTGACGGGCTTCCCCTACGCGCTCGCTGTCAACGAATTCGAAGGCGGCCGGCGTAGGCTCCTCGACTCGCACGGCATCGGCAATGTCGTCGCCCCAGACAATCGCCGTCACCCGAACGGGCTCGCCCGGTTTGATTGCCCGATCGACCTCCTGCCACACACCGGCGGCGTTCCTCACTTCAAACCTTCGAGAGACGCGGATGCCGTGCTGGGATTCGTATTCGGCGGGACGGTACGAGACCGCATGGATCTCGAAGAGCGCTTCGCCGTCTCCCGAGCGCTCCAGATGGACCACGTTCTTTCCCGGCTTGAGCTGAGCGCGGTCAATATCGATCGACGCGGAGGGGTCGACAGTCGAGGGCTTCAGAACCAGGTCCCTTCCGTTTAGCGTTAGCTTGGCCTCGCCCACAGGGCCCGAGTCTGGGTGGCCGGCTCGATACAGTGCCAAGGCCCGAATCCTCATCGCTCTGTCATCGGAGGAAAGCCATCCAACGTCGGATGAAACAAGCCACCTCGCAAGCTCCTCTTGCAGCTTTGCATCCCCGTTCAGCTTGATCAAGACCGTAAGCAGTTCCGCGGTTGAAGCGACGGGCGAGGCGGACCAGCCGAGTCCGTCGCCGACCGGAAGGTATGAAGACTGATCGCCGCGCGAGACCAAGGGCAGGACCAGACCCAACTGGGCCTCCGAGCTCTTGGGATCCTTTGCGGCCATCGCCTCCGCCATTCGAAGACGCCCGAACGGGGAGATGTTCTGTCCATGGGCGATCACTTCTTGGATCTGACTTCCGAACTTGCCGCTGTTCAGCTCGTAGAGCGAGGAGCCGAGCAGCGCGCGGTGCTCCCACAGCTGGGTCTGGTTGAACTGATCGAGGCAGCCGCGGATGGCATTTTGCTCGATCACCTCGGGTGGAGCAAAGTGAGATTGCTTGGCGAGGGCCAGCGCGTGCGCCACTTGCGCCGTGATGATCTTGTCGGGCGGCGAGCCGTCCCACCAACCCCATCCTGAGCCGGTCATCGTGCGGCTGAGAAGGGCGAGAGGCTCCCTCACCGAGCTGCTGGCAGGTTCGAGACCCAGAGCCGCGGCAGCCGTCAGTTCGTTTGCCGCGCCAGGCGAACCCCATCTCCAATCTTCGGAGATCGATTTCGCATCCTCTGCGATCGTCGATGAGAGTCCCATATAAACCCGCGCGCTGAGCCTTGTGCCCTCGGGCAAGGCGTCTTCAGGCAGGTTGATTTCGACGTCCGCCGAACGTCCAATCGTTCCGCCCGTGACGCTCTCAGAACGATAGCCCTTCGGCACGATCGGCAGACTGACCTTCAAGGCGTCGCCCATGTCGGAACCACCAGAGTCGGCGATCGCTTCGCCTGTGATCTGGGCCGCGCCGCTGTCCGGAACTTTCGGCGTCGTAACGAGCCATTGAACGACGGTTTGCCCCTTCGCGGGCACCGAGACCACCTGCGCGCCGTCTCCGGAGATCTCCCCGCCCTCCACCGCGAGGCTCACCTTGACGCTTGCGGCATCCTTGGTGCGATTGTTCACGGTTCCTTGGACCACCAGCTTGTCTCCGCTGACCATCTGCCGAGGCAGAGCCAAGCGAAGGGTCAGGGGCCGGGTCGCGATAACAGACGACGTGCCGCTGCCGACCAACGTGTCGGGGGTAATGGTCCGTGCCGTCGCTCGCCAGGTCGTGAGGTTGCCAGGCACCTCGAAGCTCACGCTCGCCTCTCCGTCGGCGCCCGTTTTCACAAACGCGTTCCAGTAAGCCGTGTCTTCGAACCGCTGACGGACCGTTGGATTCGCCGGATTGGCTCGCTGATAAGCGCCGCCGGACACTTCCTCCGGCGAGCTGACGAACGACTGAACGTAATTCTGACGATGGCCCCAATATTGCGTGTACGGGTCTGCCGTGGTGTCTCCTGCAAGCGCATAGATCGCCTCGTCGACGATGCTCAAGCAGACTTCGGCGGGAACCGGAGCTCCCTGTCGATTCCTTGTCGTGACCCGATACACGGCTTTGTCGCCGGGCCTATACTCGGCTTTGTCGGGACGGATCTCCAAGCTCAGCAGCTTGTCGCGATCGGGAATCGGAATCATGGGACTCGACGTCAGCTCGCTCTTGTTCACCCACTGAGAGGCGCTCAGATAGGCGGTCGGGGACATCTGCTTGCCTGTCTTGAACTGAAAGGCGACCGCCCTTCCCCGGACGACTTTGTACGTCCAAATGTCGAGCCCTTCCGCGACCAGCAAGATAGGATGATTTGGAGTGTTGTCGGTGACATAAGCCTTCACCACGTCGCCCGGCGAGTAGACGCGCTTATCCAACTTGACGTCGAGCATCGGCTCCGGCTCTTCCTTTTCCGGCTTCTGGAACAGACCCATCACCCAAATGGAGGTCCGAGTCTTGGCGACCCTTCCGGTACCGTCGGGCACGGTCGCTTCAAGGATGAGCTCTCCCTCCGCAAGGCTTGGGAGGGTGGTCCGGATTCTTCCGCTTGCTGGCACTTGGACCTTCCTGGCGGTCAAAACCTGCTCCACGTCCCTGTCTAGCTTCTCGTCATGAACGACTCGGATGACGCGCAGCGTCGCTACCGCCCTCGCGGGCCCGCCATCGAGGTCGACGCTATGCAGCGTCAGCGGAATCAAGTCGCCCAATCCCACGGCTTGAGCCTCCAAAGAGATTCCCAGACGAATGTTGCTTGTGTAGACGGGTACGGACGAGGAGACGACAGACTGCCGATTGGTCTGATCGATCACAGTGGCCGTCACCTCATACGTGCTGTCGGGGGCGCGAGAGTCGGTGTTGATTTCGATCACCGCGTCTCCACTGTTGTCCGTCACGACGGCGCCTTCCGCGACGAACGGTTCGCTTGCGTATGTATCGCTTGGATAAAGGTTTCCGTCGCCGCCGTAGAACCAAGTGTCTTCGGGACCGGAAGGATAGAACGGCATTGGGGATCTGCGGGCGACCCAACGGACGGCGGCTTGCGGCAGCGCGGCCCCAAAATAGTAGGCGGCGTGCAGTTTGAACCGGGCCCCATCGCCGCTGAGATACCGCTTCTGTGCCGGCGCCAAATCGACCTTGAACTCTGGCTTCCGATACTCGGCGACGGTGATCGTCTTTCGGGTCGATTCGTTTCCGACCTGCAAGTCCACCGTATAGGCGCCCAACATTCCTTCACTCGGGATCGTGAATTGCCCTGCCACGGAGCCGTTTGAATTGGATCTCAACCTGATTTGGTCAAGGGGAGTCTCGCGAGGATCCCTCAGAATCGCCGTGACGTCCCGGTTGCGATCGGGAAGATAACCCTGCCCGTGCGTGCGCCGCAGGACTGTCTTGAAGAGGACCGTCTGGCCCGGCCGGTAGATGGGACGGTCCGTCTGCCAAAAGGCATTCAACACTCCATCAAAGTTGGAGGACCGGCACATGACCGAAGCTATATCCCGTCCCCTGCGAAGCACCACTAGCTGAGCCTCCTTGGGCAGGCTTAGAAGACTGGCTCCGTCAGGGCCGGTTCGGGAATCCTTCATCGTTTCTCCGCGGCCGTCCGTGTAGCGGACTTCGACGTTCGGGAGCAACCTCCCGCTTTTGTGATCGGTCACCCATACCAAGCACTGCGTTGGCGAGCGCTTGGATACGACCGCCAGATTGGTGACGTTTACGACAGCAGTGTCTTTGTATGGGCCCGAGGCCACCTCGAGCAGGTAAACACCCGGCGTCGAGATCGGCAGGTTCACCTGCCGCTGAAAGTAATTGTCGTTCGCGGAGAGCCTTTGGCCGCTCTGGGCGACTGACACGGGCCAACTCTTCACGGCCGGCCCGATAGGCGTTGGCCTATCGCTTGGCTGGTGAAACCTGCTCAGCCACTCAAATCCGTTCACTCGAAAGGCGGTGACGTGGACCTCAGGAAGATTCCTGGTGGTGATGGCCAGGCGAATGTTCTTGCCGGGAGCTACGTCCTTGGAAACCCACACGTTCACGGTCTTCTGAGGCTCGGGCGCGCCGAGCATGGCGACTGCGGCCACCAAAGCGATCAGGCTCAACCCCTGAACCTCTTGGCAATCAATAGGGCCAGTGTCGCCGGCGAACCCTCTGACAGCCCGGCCTTCTTGTAAGCCCATTTCAGCCTGGTCGCAGGATCTTTGCCTTCCCATGGGAGAACGACACCCACCTTGTCGCCGCTCCGCACAACGAGACCCTCCGACGGCTCCAAGCCATCGACGGAGCCGACGGGCTCCATGCGGTCCACGACCGTTACCGTCACCAAGATTCTCGAGAGATCCTTGGAGGTAAGGGGACCGTAGCGCGGATCGTGGGCGCACGCCGCTCGGGCCTCCGAGGCGACCTCCTGCTCCAAGGAGGGCGTTCTGGCGGCCAAACTCCCTCGACACCCAACCACCTTTCCACCACGCTCGATGGTTATGAACACGGGGCTTGGCGGCGAGTCAGCCTTGACCTGTGCGGGAGGCTTTCCTGAGACTTCGCGTTCGATGGCTTGATGAGCGATTTGAAGGAGCGCTTGTTCGTGATAGGGCGCTGCCATAGAGGCTAAAAGCAAGACTGCAAGGGCCATGTCTAGCAACTTGGACGCACCGACACCCAACTGGTTACACCCATTTCTTGTATCTTTTTAAGGATTCTAAGCTTTTCTTAAGGATCGGTTATTGCCAAGAATCGTTGGCACGATCTCCTGAAAATCAGCCTGAAACCCGACCTATTAGTAGGTCGCTTTGGTTTGAGTTACATTCGGAAGACTGTCCACATATTGTCGATCGCGCTTTGGAGCGTCGCAGCCTTTGCCGCGACGGCCTCCCTGCACCTCCACGAAGTGACTCCCGGCAAGAGTGCCCAGGCCCGAACCAAGCTCGAAGGCAATCAGATCCGCGCAGGCGGAAGACTGCTCGTCTTCCTCAGCCCCGACTGCGAATGCAGCGCCTCGACCCTTTCGAATCTCAGCGACTATCTCGGTTCGAAACCAAACATTGAGACCACCATCTACTTCTCTTGTCCAAAGCCTGAGACCTCGCGTCTGGAAGGCTGCAGGCTGTGGAAGCAAGCATCCTCGATTCCCGGAGCCGTTCTAAGGGTCGACGCTGACGGAGTAACGGCCCAACACTACCGGGCCTTCACATCCGGGCAGTGCCTTCTTTACGACGGTCCCACCGGCAAACTGGTCTATTCGGGCGGAATCACGCCAGGGCGGGCAGAAGTCGGCCCCAATCGAGGAATCGACGCGTTACGGCGATTCGAACGGGGTTCGCGAGTCTTCTCGTCGTTTCCCGTCTATGGATGCGCCCTCCAAGGATTCGCAGCAGGATGAACCCGGACCTTTCGGCCACCGTCGAAGAGCGTGCTCAAAACCTGTTTGACGCGCACCGAAAGAGCGTGTTTGTCGAGACCAGCGGCCTCATGGCGCTCCTGCTCATCTGTCAGTGGCTGTTCGGAATCGGCGTGGCCCTGCTCATCTCACCGGCGGCTTGGGCGTCCACCTCCTTCTCGCCCAGCTACAACCTTTGGGCCGCGGTCGTTCTGGGCGGCATATTCACGGGCTTTCCCATTTACCTGGCGCTGACACGGCCAGGCGACGCTCAAACCCGGTACGTGGTCGCCATTGGTCAGATGCTCTGGTCTTCGCTCTTGATCCATCTGATGGGTGGCCGGATCGAAGCTCATTTCCATGTGTTCGGGTCCCTGGCGATTCTTGCCTTCTACCGTGACTGGCGCGTGCTGCTTCTGGCGACGATCGTCGTCGCAACGGACCATTTCGCGAGGGGCATCCTCTTCCCCGCCTCCGTCTTTGGAGTCAACACTCCGAACGATTGGCGGTGGCTCGAACATGCCGCGTGGGTCGTTTTCGAAGACGTCTTTCTCTTCCGCTCGTGCATCATGGCCGTGTCCGAGATGAAGGGGATCGCCGAGCGCCAGGCGCGCATCGACATCGCGAAAGAGCTTACGGAAGCCGAAGTCGAAGAGAGAACCGCGGAGCTTCGCCGGGCTATGCAGCAGGCAGAGGTCGCAAGCCGGGCGAAGAGCGAGTTCCTCACCCGAATGAGCCACGAGATGCGGACGCCACTGAATGGCGTCATCGGCATGGCCGAGTGCCTCGCGGATACTCCGCTCACGCCCGAGCAGGCCGAATCGGCCATGCAGATCTCCACGAGCGCCTGGTCGCTGCTCGACATCATCGAGGACGTGCTCGACTTCTCCAAGCTCGAAACGGGCGAAGTCGAAATCCAGTCGCTGGAGTTCGGAATTCGTGATCTTCTGGAAGATATTCGAAGGCAGTTCGGCCGCAAGGCCGAAGCGAAAGGCCTCTACCTCCGCATCGAATACGACAGCGCAGCCTCTCGGTGCTACGGAGACAAGAAGAAACTCCACCAAATTCTCGCAAATCTTGTGGAGAACGCCATTAAGTTCACTCAGTCGGGCGGCGTGACCGTCTCAGCACGTTCGGTTGGGAGCCGGTCAGGCAGGCAGATTCTTCGGTTCGAGGTGGCCGACACCGGAGTCGGAATCCCCGCTGCAATGCAGGCGACCATTTTCGAGAGCTTCACGCAGGCGGACGGCTCCGCAACTCGGCGCTTCGGAGGCATTGGGCTCGGCCTGACGATCTCCAAAGAGCTGGCGAACGTGTTGGGCTCGGCCATCGAGGTCGAGAGCAAGGAGGGCGCAGGCAGCACGTTTTCCTTCGAATTGGAGCTGGCCACTGTTCGACAAAGCGAAAGGCTCGTGGCCTAGATCTTCCGTGCCAGCGTCATCCCATCGCCGATCGGCAACAGGACTGATTCGACGCGGGGATCATTCGCCACCATCTCGTTGAGCTGCCGAATGGAGACCGTGGCTTCCTCCATGTTGGAGGTGTCCGCTACCCGGCCGCTCCAAATCGTATTGTCCACGGCGATGACGCCGTTGCTCCGGACCATCTGTACCGCCCGCTCGTAGTACCCGCAGTAGTTTGGCTTGTCCGCATCGATGAAGCAGAAATCAAAGCGGGCGCCCTCGGCAATCAGGGTGTCAAGCGTCTCGATGGCGGGTCCCAGCCGAAGCTCGATCTTGTGGGCTACTCCGGCGGCGTCCCAGTGGCGCTGGGCGACACCCGTGAAGTCGGCATTGATGTCGCACGCGACGTGGCGCCCCTCCTCCGGGATGGCCAGCGCGGTTACCAGCGAGGAGTAACCCGTGAAGACGCCGACCTCCAGAGTGTGACGCGCGCCGATCAGGTGCAAGAGCAGCGTCAGGAACTCGCCCTGCTCGGCAGAGATTTGCATCCCGGCTTGCGGCATAGCAGCCGTTTCGTCTCTCAGCCGCTTGAGTGTCTCCGACTCGTGGACAAAGGTTCGCTCGATGTAAAGGCTGAGCGCGTCGGGAAGGATGCTCTTATTCATAGATTTTGCGGCAAGATTACTTCTTGCCGCAAAGTTGGGTTGGGCTATTTGGCCGTCGAATCTGGGACGAGCTTGGTGTTGCAGGTGACCGGACCCGTTACGTCGATCGACAGGTTGTTCTGGTCGGGCAGTTGCACGGTGAGCTTGATGTCGGACTTGGTATCCAGCGTGAGGGTCTTGCCGGTCGCTTTTTCGATCATTCCAGTGCCGCTGATTGTAGAGGTCCCCTTGAAGACCGCGTGAAGACCCTTGAACGGGTCGGTCGGATCGGCGCCCGAATTCTGGGGGATCTTCGTCGAGTCGACGTCGATATCGATAGTGCCCGAGACGTCGACGGTCCAAGCGTCCTTGCCACCATCCTGTTTCTCACCCGTCAGCTTGACTGCCAGCTTCTGATCGGTGGGCGAGGTGAACGGCCCCTTGGGAATCACCACGTTCCA
Source organism: Fimbriimonas sp. (assembly GCA_035550555.1). Classification (GTDB taxonomy): domain Bacteria; phylum Armatimonadota; class Fimbriimonadia; order Fimbriimonadales; family Fimbriimonadaceae; genus Fimbriimonas. The sequence continues at coordinate 3,512 of DASZPA010000378.1, read as the reverse complement.
CGAGTCTCCGACCTTCACAGGATGGTCGGGCAGCTCGATGAACAAGGTCTGAAATCCTCCAGCGCCTCCTGAGAGGGCCCGAGACATCGCGTTGCCGGTCGCGGACTCGGTCAGGTCCAAGTGGCCGCGCTTGTCGATCTTTCCTTTGACGGTGATCGGCGCGGTCTTCAGCTTCTCCAACTGACCATCCATAAGCCCACCGCCTCCGTCGATCTTGTCGACGGTTACCGTCGCGTCGATATCGGCATTGCCTTTGGAAGCGTCGACCTTGCCCGTTTTGAACACATAGGTGGTGTTGCTCGTGATGTTCATTGCAACGGGTCCGAGGCCGGCAATCTGTCCCGTCTCGTTGGTGGTTGTCACAACCCGATAGGTCTCGGTGGCGTTCTCACTAAGCGTTCGCTGGATGACCTGTGGATCTTGAGCGGCCAGCGCAAAGGTCGCAAGACAGGCGGCGCCAATGGTGAGAAGTCTCTTGTTTTTCATTTGTGGAGTGACCGTTATTCTGATACGTTTGGCCCAAGTGCAACGTTCTCGCGTGCACTTTCATTAAGACGAGCGAACGGGGCCGGTATATTGGCGGCAATGGATGCGGACGCACTTTATGCCGATGTGATCGGCAAGTACGCCAAGTACATCAACCCAAACCTTGCCCGGCTCATGAGCTTTGCAGGCTTTGGCGTTGAGATGCGAGGCGAAGGCTGCTATATCTACGACCATGAGGGCCGAAAATTCCTGGACTGCCTGGGCGGGTACGGAACGTTCAGCCTCGGCCATCGTCATCCGCGAGTGATCGAGGCGGTCAAATATCAGCTCGACAACCTCAGCATGAGCGGCAAGGCGTTTTTCAGCAAACCTTGCGCGGACCTGGCGGAATCTCTGGCCGAAGCGGCTCCGAAGGGCCTCCAGTACAGCTTCTTCTGCAACAGCGGCGCCGAGGCCGTCGAGGGCGTGCTCAAGTTCGCGAAGGGCGCCACGCGCAGACCAAAGATCGTGAGCACCGAAGGCAGCTACCATGGCAAGACGATCGGTGCGCTTTCGGTTACGGGGCGGGAAAAGTACAGAAAGAAGTTCGAGCCGCTCATGCCCGGAGTGGCGTTCGTTCCCTATGGAGACGGCGAGGCAGCCGCTCAAGCGATCGACGATCAGACGGCTTGCATGATCGTTGAGGCGATCCAGGGCGAGGGCGGGATCATCGTGCCCCCGGACGGCTACCTGCGGACGATCCGTGAAGCGTGCGACAAGCATGGCGCACTGCTGATCGTCGACGAAGTGCAGACTGGGTTAGGGCGCTCCGGAACCATGTGGGGGTGCGACCACGACGGAGTCTTGCCCGATCTCATGCCGATGGCGAAATGCCTTGGGGGCGGCGTCATGCCCCTTGGCGCGTTCATGGGAACCCAAGCCGTCTGGGACGCCATCTACGGTGAGAATCCGCTCGTCCACACAAGCACGTTCGGCGGGAATCCAATCGCTTGCGCTGCGGGCCTCGCCGCGATCCAGGTCATCCGAGAAGACGGTCTGGTGGAGCGCTCGGCCCGCATGGGCGCCGTGATGAAAGAGGGCCTGTCCGACGTCGCGCGGCGGCACTCGGAGACGGTCAGCGAAGTCCGAGGACGAGGCCTGATGCTCGGCGTCGAGTTCCGTATGGACGAGGTCGGCGAGCTGACCGTCGCGCAGCTTCTCAAGCGCGGCATGTGCGTGGCCTACACGCTCAACAACCCCAGAGTGCTCCGGTTCGAGCCGCCGCTCATCATCGACGAGAGCCAAATCCAGTTCGCCTGCGAGACTTTCGACTGCGCGCTGTCGGAGACGGAGGAGCTGCTGGCAAGCTTTGCGTAACGGGTTGGTGTTGGAGAGCACGGCCTTTCGCAACATATTTGTTTAAATGACTGGAAGACATGGTCACCTCCGAAACGCCCCTGATGGCCGGCCCTTTCCAATCTGGCTCAAGAACCCAACAACCTAGGAACCCACAAACCCAGCAACCTACCCGATCGTGATGAAGCGGGTCACAGTGCTCTTCTCCCCGTTTGCGGTCAGATGGAACTCGATCGGGTAGGTGCCGGTGGTCTTCCCAGGCACGAAAACTTCGAACCGCATGTAGGCTCTGCTGCGGGTGTCGAAGATTCGGAACTTCTGGGTACTCCCCCCATTCACGACGCGAAACCTGGGATCGAGGGCAAAGCCGATTTCCCCACCGACGGCTTTGGTGGTGTTCGAGGTGAGGTGATAGGAGATGTGGAGGCTTCGGTCATGCGGGTCGGCCTTCACGCTCGTGGTGTCGACCACCACGTCGACTGGCGGCGCGACCCGGAAGCTGGTTTCGATCACGGCGGGCGTCCCGTCGTCTAGCGTAAGGGTTCCCTTCAGGACGTGGTACCCAAGGTCTGCGTCGGTCCCAATCCGCGTGGAATAGTCGACAAAAGCCCTGCCTTTCGAATCCATTGCAGGAAAAGGCACGCTGAGTTCGTTGGTTTGATCCTTGAGCTGCCCTTCGGCCAAGATGTGGATCTTCTTCACGCCGACCTTGCCCTTGGCCTTGAAGGTGAACCGAACAAGGGCGTTATCGCCGGGAGCGGCCGGACGGTCCGCGTGTTCGACCCCGTATTGAAGGTTGGAAGGCAGCGCCTCGGCGCGGCGCGTCTCCAAGGTGATGGGAGCGAGTCCGCGGGGGATAAAGGCCTGAGTGCCTGGGTCGCCGCTCGGAACCAGGTCGACTCGGGCGTTCATTTTCGTCGGCTTCCGGGGCAAAACGCCCAGGTAGGCATCGCACAGGCGAAGCTCGTACGTCACATGGGTTCCGTCGGAGGACGCCATGGCCGTGCTTGCGATCGTCCAGCCGGCGAGATCCTTCCAAACGGGGCCCGCGACGTTCGTGGCATCCAACTGCCTCACCGAGAGAGTCGGCTTGCCGCCTGCCATGGAAATTCGGGCCTCGTAGTTGTCGTCGCCCACCAGCCAACCGTCGCCTTGAAGGTCCAGACTGAGCACAAGATCGGTACCGGCAGGACCGGAGGCGGCAGCGTAAATGATGCCTGGAGCCCATTGGAAATACGTTTTCGAATCTCCAGCGGTCGTAAGGGGGTCCCACTCGTCGTTGTCGATCCTGCCGTCGAGCTTGGGGGTGATTTGCAGGCGGACAGGCTCCGCGATCGCAGGAGCTGCGGAGTAGTTGTAGGGCCCGACCTGTGGGACCTGCGATTGGAACTGAGTGGGACCGGATGCCCCTAGAGAAGGCTGGACCGAATGGACCAACGCGAGTGCGAGCAGGGCAGGCATAGGCATAGCTAGTGTTAAGGACGTTCGAGACCTTCCAATCGAAGCTGATTTATTCGGAAACATCTCAAGGCGGTGGAATCGTACTGAGAGGCACAAAGATTCCGAGCAATTGCTGGTCATTCGAGCAATTCGGCTCCCGTTCATACGTCTTCTAAATGAAGTCGCATCAAACGCTTCGCGAGGCAACCATGGTTCTTTCAGGCATGCTCCTGACGATTCTTGTCGGCTGC
>DASZPA010000377.1:0-11168 GCA_035550555.1 Fimbriimonas sp. | reverse complement strand
TGCGCGGCGAGAGTTTCTCCAGTAAAACGACCTGCCTCGACTCTCTGCCTTGCTCCGTTGGGAAGCTGTCAGAGTCAAGGTGGCGCCGAGTCTGCCCTCATGAGATTGTCGAGAAAGGCCTCATCGCAGCCGTTCTTTTTTGGGTAGCTAAGGAGAATCTCCGACCGGTGGGTCCGAAGATGAGGGGGAATCGACCAGAGCCGGCGTGCAAAGGCTTTTGCGGATCGAAGCCGCCCGTAGCGAAGGTGCATGAGCGCGGCGAACGCGAGGATCTCCGCCGAGCCGTCCAGGTCACCCTTTTGAAGTCGACGCAACTCTCGCGCGACGAACTGGGACTCTACGTTCAGTCCCGCGCCGACAACAAGCCCTTTGCGTTTGCGGAACTCCGGTGAAAGTGCGCGCTCTCTATGCCGAGATACAAAAAGAACGAAAACGTTGTCCCGGCAATTAGTTGCCCGCTCCCTCCGCTCCGATCTCCCTCTCATTTTCACTCGTCGGTTGGTTCTTTACGTTGCCATGTCGATTGACAAGACTCTAGGGGTTTGGAATAATCGACACGCGTCGGTTGAAAGCCATGACACTCCAGGGGCGGCGTGATATCGCGGGGTACGCGTTTGTTTCACCTTGGATCGCGGGGTTCCTTCTCTTCACCGCGTGGCCCTTCTGCCGCAGCATCTATCTCTCGTTTACGAGCTACGACGTTGTAACTCCGCCCAAGTGGATTGGTCTGGTGAACTACCATGTGCTGGCCAACGAGGACCCGCTCTTCTGGAAGACAGCCCTCAACACGCTCAAGTACGCGGTCATCGCCGTGCCGCTTGGAGTAGTCGCTGGAGTTGGCCTTGCACTGCTCTTGAACTCCAAGATCAGAGGAATCTCAATTTACAGGACACTGTTCTTCCTACCCTCGATCGTGCCGACCGTCGCGACTTCGGCGGTGTTCATGTGGATCTTGAACCCTCAGATCGGATTGGTCAATGGACTCTTGGGACGAATCGGTATCACCGGACCGGCTTGGCTCGCCGATTCTAAATGGGCCTTCTGGAGCTTGATCCTGCTGGGCCTGTGGGGCGTGGGAGGTTCGATGGTGATCTATCTGGCTGGGCTCAAGGACATCCCGGTTCACCTCTATGAGGCGGCGACCATCGACGGCGCCGGAGCGTGGACGCGAGCGACAAGGATTACCCTTCCGAGCCTCACTCCGGTGATCTTCTTCAATCTCGTAATGGGCGTCATAGGGGCGTTCCAGTACTTCACGCCCGCCTACATCATGACTCAGGGCGGTCCGGAGGACAGCACTCGATTCTACGCGCTTTACTTGTTCGACCGAGCCTTTCGATACCTCGACATGGGCTACGCCAGCGCGATGGCGTGGGTGCTTTTCGCGGGAATCGTCGTGATCACGTGGTTGCTCTTCCGAACTCAGCGGAGGTGGGTGCACTATGGCGGGGGCTAATCGCCGTCTCATCGGCTGGGGCGTCGCAGCAGTCCTCGTCGCTGGCATTTATGCCCTGCCCACACGCTCCACCGATGAGATGGCGGCTCGTAAGTATCCGAACCGGATCCCGGTCCGGTTCTGGCACATGTGGTCGGCTGAGTGGAAAGCCGTAGTGGACAAGATCGTCGACCGGTACAACAAGAGCCAAGACAAGTACGAGGTGATCGCACTCTCCGTTCCTGGCTCAGCAGCGGACACCAAGTTCCTGCTCGGCTCGATCGGCGGAAGCCCGCCGGATGTGATGGCCCAGTGGAATCCCGTGATCCCGACTTGGGCTCAAGAGGGCGTCATCACTCCTTTCGACGACCTGATGTCGCCGCAAGAAAAGGCAACCTTTGATCACGACGCCTACCCAGTGGTCAAGGCTGTTGGAGCCTACAAAGGGAAGATCTATGGCATCGCCATCGGAATCAACCTGATGGAGATCTACTATCTGCCGCAACAGTTTCGCGACGCGGGCCTCGATCCCGACCAGTTCCCAACGACCTTAGAGGGGCTGGTCGCTGATGGGCAGAAGCTGGACAGGAGAGACGCGAATGGCCATCTGACGCATCTTGGATTCTTACCTGGCTCGTATCAGCAGATGACTCCTTATTTCGGTGGAGGGTTTTATGACCCATCCCGAGACAAGCTCACGTTGGACACGCAACAAAACCTCGAAGCGCTCAGCTTCCTGGCCGCCGAGCGAAAACGGCTCGGCTTCGACGAGGTGACCCGGTTCCAAGCCGGGCTCAACACGCAATCTGCTGCGGGAGGCTGGCCATTCATTACGGGCGCTTACTCGGCCGTTGTCGACGGTCAATGGCGAGTCGAGCAGCTTGCCAAGTACGCGCCGAAGCTGGTGTACCGGACCGCGCCCATTCCCGCGCCGGTTGGCGGCGTGGCCGGGTCGGGGTACGGAAACGGCAACTTCATGGTTATCCCTCGCTCGGCCAAAGAGAAGGCAGGCGCTTGGGACTTCGTCAAGTTTTGGTCTGGGATCACTCATCCGGAACGTGCGGCCGAGTTCTACACGATGGGAGGATGGCTGCCGCTTTCCGACAAGGTGGCCAATGCGCCTATCTACCAGGCTTACATCAAGAAGTATCCCCAGTTCAAAACCTTCGTCGACGCCGTTCGGAGTCCCAAGATCCAGGTCGCGCCGCCAGTGCCGTATCAGGTGTTTGTGAACGATCAGGTGCAGAAGGCGGAGGATTTTGCCTTGCGCGGCACTCTGACTCCTCAGGCAGCGCTGGCCGGTCTGCAGTCGGCTGTGGACGAAGAGGTCAAGCGCCGGAAGGAGATGGGGCTCGATGAGTAGGATCCAGAAGCTTCTGGTGCATGCAGCGCTCCTGATCCTCTGCGTGCCCGCGGTCCTTCCGATGCTTTGGATGATTTCCACGTCGCTGAAGCGAGACGACCAGATCTACGGCACGGCTAACGCATTCACGCTGGGCAGCCTCGTGCCCCATCCGCCGGCTTGGAACAACTATCCGGCCGCACTCTCCACGGTGCCGCTTGAGCTTTACCTTCGAAATACTCTGACGCTTTGTCTTTTCACGGTTGTGGGTGCGGTCCTCTCCAGCGCGTTCGTCGCTTACGGGTTTGCGCGTATTCCTTTTCGTGGCAAAGGGCCGCTTTTTGCGTTGATGGTCGCCACCATGGCCCTGCCTGGACAAGTAACCATGGTGCCCGTCTTCGAGATGTTCCGCGCGTTGGGCTGGTACGGCTCCTATCTGCCGCTGATCGTGCCCAGCTTTTTCGGAGCTCCTTTCTTCGTGTTCCTGCTCACGCAGTTTTTCCGCACTCTGCCCGAAGAGATCGCCGAGTCGGCCAGGCTCGACGGCGCGAGCGAGTTGGCGATTTTCCTTCGGATGGTTTTGCCGCTCTCCACCGCGGCGTTGGCGACTTGCGCGCTGTTCCAGTTTCTCGGGACTTGGAACGACTTCCTGGGACCGCTCATCTACGTGAACGATCCCTCCCGCTACACGCTTGCTTATGGCCTCCAACAGTTCATGAGCGCCTACGACGGCCAATGGTCCCAGCTCATGGCGGCGTCGACGCTGTTCACGCTTCCGATCATCATCCTGTTCTTCTTCGCGCAGAAGACGTTCATCCAAGGGATTGCGACGACGGGCGGGAAGGGGTGATCGCCACCGGCTTCTTCCGTCTAGCAGGAGTCCAGCCTTGTTTTGGGGCTAAGGACGCAACCCGCGAAGGAGGTTGCCAAGAGGAGCTTGGACAGCCAACCTGCTGTGCCGGCCTCGTTCAGAAGAACCCAAAGGACGTAGGCAGCACAGCACCAGCAAAACGTCAGCAAACCGTTCGCGCGAAGTGCTTTGGCAGAAGCGGTCTCCACGAGGCCCCGCCTCCTCTTGCGGCAGTACATAAGGATGGGTGCTGCTACGAGCACCCCGACCCACGAAACCAGAGGCTCATCACTATCAAAGAGCATGCTGCTCAGAGAGGGCCAAAGAGAGCTGCCTGAATCACGGATCGTCATTGCAACCGACGCGATCGTTTTGACTCCAGCCAGATTCTCCACGACGAGTTCCACAAGCCAGACCGCCGCTACGTTGTAAAGAACGCGGTTCAGCCGCAGGATCAGAGGTGTCGCGGTCATCGGCCCCACCAAGGCCTTACCCTGTCGATGCCTAGCCCAAAGGCTATTTCGCCGTGAGCTCAAGCTCCGAATACCAGTCGTAGCACGACTTGATCAGCCGAATCCGCTCTGCGCCGCTTGTTCCGTTGATCTGCGCTCTCGCGGCTCGCAGCTTGCCCTGGTTTGCTACGGCGATCTCGTGATAGACCAGTTTCCAAGGCTTGTGGGTTGCGCTGTTGATGGGGAGTCCGGTGGCCCCGACGATCTGTGCGCTCGCGCGGATCAGCGGGATGGGCGACGGCGGGTCCCCAAGGGCGTGCGCGGAAGCGTGCGCCACTCCGATCCCGAAATCGGAGGCAGTCTTCTTCCAACCGGCCAAGATCTCCGGCCGAATCACGATCTTGCTCATTCCGCTGCCGCCTCCGTTGACGAAGACCTGATTGAATCCGGCTCGCTGAAAATAGACGCCGGGAACGTGCTTGAGCACGATCACAGGGCCGACGATCTTCTGCAGCCGGTCGACAGGCTGATAGGCCAGCGACTTTGCGCTGAAAAACGTGGGGTTACCAGAAGCCAACAGAACGGTGAGGATGGTTTGAGTGATCATGATTTGATTACTGGATGGAGGAGCCGAACTCGCGCGCAGGCGGATGGGCGACGTCGCGCAGATCGAGAAGAGCTCCCAACCACGGTTCGTATCGCCGCCAACGGTCGATAGAAGTCTTGTAAATAGGCTGCCGCGCTTGCCAGCGGCTCGGAGTGCTCACGGTCCGCTCGTTTTCCTGATGCTCCAAGCACGCAGGGTCCCACTCCAGCCCGCAGAATTTCAAAATTCGGCGGACTACGGACTCTCTATCGGCCACCAGATGCTCGTAATCCAGCTCGAGGAGAGACTGCTCAGGCAGCACGGCCCGCCAGTGTTCCATCTGGCGAAGATACTCCCGGTAGTAGGAGGCGATGTTCTCCTGCTTATACGCAAAGCTGGGGCCTCCGCCAAAGTGGGTCATATAGATCGAAAGGCAGGTGTCCACCGCGTTTCGCCGGATGTGCAGGATCTTCGCCTTGGGAAAGCAGGAGTGGATGAGCCCCAGGTGCTCATAATTGAGGGGCATCTTGTCGATCACTCTCGGCCATTCGCCGACGACCGATCGGAGAACCTTGAGGTAGTTGCTTGCCAACGAAGGCATGTCCGAAGGATCGATGCCTTCGCGGTTCCACCGGTGCGAGACTCGTCCCCCCTCAAGCTTCCAGTAAGACTGTTCGCCTGCCGAGCCGACTTGGCTGTGGCTTGAAAGAATCTGGTCCAGGAGCGTGGTACCGGACCGAATCATCCCGACGATGAAGATCGGCGCCTCGTCCTCAGAACCGTGTTCCCCAAGCTCCGAAAGATTCTCGGCGGAATACATCTGCGCGATGTACTCCGTGTTGCGGCGCGACACGGCCGGGTCCAACCGGCGTCCCGCGTTGAACATTTCAAAGGCCGCCTCGTTGGCGCGGTCGAAGTGTCGCATCGCCGCCTCGTACTCCCGCTCTCGGTCGTAAGCCTTGCCCAAAGCGTAGTCCAGGTACATGCGCCCGGAAAGGTTCAGCTTCGGGTTCTTTTCGAGCGGCTCCGCTTTCTTGATGATCGATTCGCCGTCCAGCTCGAAAGCTTTCGCCTCAGCCAGACAGTAGTAGGCCGTGCCTTGCACCGGCTGGATCGTTAGAGACTTCTTGAGCAGGTCCACCGATTCGTCGAATCGTCCCTCTTCCTGCAAGAAGATCGCGTAGGATTGACAGACGCCGGGCTGCATATCCCAGACCTTTTTGAAGGTCTTTTCCGCCTTCTCTTTTTGGCCCACGCGGACGTAAGCGAGTCCCAGTGCCTCGGCAATCGCCACGGAGCGGGGAAGTGTCTGCATTCCGACCTCCATGGTACGTATGGCGTCGGGCCATGCGGAAATGATCTGCTGCTGACGAAACAGCTCCAGATAGTTGGCCTCATGCCGAGGCTCCAGCGCCAAGGCTCGCGAGAATGCGCGACACGCTTCATAGGCGTCGTCTCGAAGCCGGAGAGCCAGACCGAGGTTGTGATAGGTCGCAGCCGTATTGGGCTCCAGGGCGCGGGCGTGTTCGAAAGCCTGCATGGCGTCGTCCGACCTGCGCATCGAAAGGAGGCACAAGCCGAGCGTATTATGGGCGGCTGCGCTCTTTGGTTGAGCCTTGATGGCCCTCTCGGAGAGCGCAAGGGCCTCCGCAAACGCCTTGGTTTCCAGCTTGAGCTTCGCGAGCCAAACCATGGAATCGAACTGGTCTGGCATGTCCGCCAAGACCGACTCGAAGTAGCTCGCGGCAGTTTTGCGCCTTCCGGTTTTGGCGTGTATGACGCCCATCAACACCCGTGCGGAAAGATCGGCGTGATCCTCGGCTAAAACGGAAAGGAGAACAGACTCGGCCTCCGCCAACCGGCCTGTTCTGTACAGATTCTGCGCGTCGGTTAAACGCGCGTCAATCGTTGAGACCTGATTCGGCATTCAGCTCAATTGCCGATCTTTCTGCCAACGGGACTATCCGTCTTCTGTCCCATCATTCGCTTCAGCACCTCGATCTTTCTTGCTTTCATCGCGGGCGGCATCGTCGTGTTTGCCTCCAGCGAATCGATCTGCTGCTGCGGAGACATCGACATGATCGGGTTCTTGGGAGGAGTCGTGGTCACTGGCCCGTCGCTTGAGCAGCCGGCGAGGATCATGGCAGGGACAGCGAGAAGGAGGTAAGAGTTATTGAGTTTCGACATCGGTTTTGTGAGGCTCGCGATCCGTGATTTGTACGGTCTGGCGCATAGAGCGCCTGACCGCAGGGTTCTAGAAGGTTGTGGTCGGGCAAAGGTACGAGCCGTTGCTGCCGTCCAACGTGAGATGCAGGTCTTCGGCCGCGGGACCGTTGCATGGACCAGTGAAGCCATACTCCGTGAACTTCACACCCGGCTTCGGCTGATATCGAACGTGACCGTCGGCGAATGCGAAGTCCGCGCCGTTGTTATGGTTCGCATCGAGGTCGGGCGAGTCGATGGAAGCCCAGCCCGGACCGCCCCACATGCCGATGTAGTTCCACGGGGCGACCCGAGAGACGTCGGAGTACGTGGAGCTCTCTTGGAAGACGATGGTGTCCGCAGGAGCGGGCATCGCGGTGGACGACTTGAAGTTCGTCACGCCGTTCATCTTGTAGCTGCTGCAGCCAAGACTGCCTGAGCCGGTTCTGGGCGTGTTGTTCGACCAAGCGCCCTTTGTGTTGGTGGGGTTCCAGTACTGGGTTGGCTGTACCGTGCAGCCCCAGTCCGGATCGGGCTGTCCGGAAAACTCGGAGAGCGTCTGCTCCTTTGTGACCGGGCACACACGCAAAGAGCCTTTGCCGTCGTTCTTGGTGTAAGGGGTCAGCTGATGCTGCCAGTCGGTGTATCCGTAGAGGGTGTACGGCGTCGGGTTTTCGAAGCCGTCCACATAGAAGTAGTTCCAGAAGGCGAAGTCGGCCGGGCCCATGTTGCCGCCGAAATTGTCGTCGTAGTCGCCGGAGTACATCACCTCTGCCAAGCCCATCTGCTTGAGGTTGGAGATGCACACGGTCTTCTTGGCCGCCTGTTTGGCCTGGGCGAAGACAGGGAACAGAATCGCGGCAAGGATCGCGATAATTGCGATGACCACAAGCAGTTCAATGAGCGTAAACGCTTTATAAGATCTATTCATGATTTCCTAATCGGGGCTTCGGCGCCCCATGACTCCTCTGCCGCCAGAGGCGACATCGTTGAAAAGTTGGCGGTCGATGACCGCACTACGAGAGGCGCATGGATGAGTACTTGTCTGACATCCGCTTCGACAGCGTCGTTTAGCCGATCCAACAACAGATTCGCCGCGTAGAATCCGAAACCTTCGAAATCTTGGGCGACCGTCGTCAGGACATCCGGAATGCGAGGATCGAGCCTCGAGTTCCAGTCGAAGCCAGCAATCGAAATGTCTTCGGGGATGCGTATGCCTCGCCCTTCGAGAAGAGCGGAGACCCAGTAAGCCATGGCGTCGTGGCCAATAAAAAGTGCCGTTGGTTGAGGACGGCAATTACAAATCTCTTCGACCGCTTTAACCGGCCATTCCGAGCCGAAGCGCATGTTCGACACGATCGGGGCGAACGGCCCGGCCAAAGCCCGCGGCAGGTCCCCTCGCTCCGGAAGGTCGCATGCGACGATCACCTTGATGTTCGCCTCCAAGCCCGCGGCTTTCATGGCCCGGCGGTACCCTTCGGCGCGATCTTTCGAGGGTTGCGGGACGTCGCTGTCCAAAACGCAGACTATCCGCGAATGGCCGAGCCCGATCAGGTACTCGACGCACTCTTGTGCGGAAGCGACGTTGGGTGTCCCGACGTGGTCCGCGCGAACTCCATGGGGCGGCGGAGCATCCACGAACACGAGGTGCTTTCGACGGGAAAGCTCGAGGATGACGTCCTCATCGTGGGCAAAGTTGTCTCGCTCGATGATCGCGCCCGCCACGTCGTCCGCCTTCAATACATCGATCAGAAACTGCCGCTCTTCGGAGGAGATCGCCGATCCTTCAAACCTGCTTGGCTCCCGAATGACGAGCCGGTATCGAGTGTTGGCAAGACCTCTGGAGACACCCTTGATGATGCGAAGTCCCACTTCGTCTGACACGGGGCGGCTGATCCACACGAAGATGTCGCGGCCATTTCGCGCGGCCTTCATCCCATACGCTATTACGGGCCGAGAGTGGGGCTTCCGCTCCAGTTCTCCCGATTCGATGAGGTGATCGATCGCTTTGCGAATCGTTCCGCGGCTGCTTTGAAACCGTGCTGCCAGATCCGTTTCCGAGGGCAACACGGAGCCTGGGGCATAGTCGCCGACGTGGATCTGATTTCGAATCTGATCCGCCAGTGTTCGCCAACTCCGCTCTCCCTTGGCTCTAGCCTTCCTTTTCTCAAGGTTTCTGGACAATTGCACCTCATTGTATATCGGTTGTTCAGATTTGACAAGCAACGCGTATACAGTCAATCGGCTGACAACTGTAATTAATGAACAATTAGCTGGAACTGCCCCGATGGGTACGTAGCGCTCGCGGTTCCGTTGTCGCGAATGGGCTCAGCGAATCAAGGCATCGTGAGGGGGCCCAGGCGGTTCAGCCTGCGGCGTCCCAAGCTCCGGCGTAGAATAAGCCCTACGAGCCTGGGTCCTTATAGGAGAAGGGACTCTGTTTGAAGGGATCGCCGCCAATCAAACCCTGGCTCAAGCCGGAGGCATCGTAAGCGCGAGAGCCTCGGCCATCGTTGAGCAGAAATCGGTAGAGGAACGGCTGGTCCGGCTGCACCACGATCTTGACGCGGTAATAGTCGAATAACGGGTCCGACTCTTTCAAAGCCATCGGATAGATCTTCTGCGCCTCACCCTCGTTCCACGCCATCACCGACACGCTCTCGACGTCGTCGCGCCGCGTGCGCAGGGTGAGATCGAAAGCCCGCGTCTTGAACCGCGACGTGTCGTGCGCGTCCGGCCGGTGCCTAACACCGCTCTGGGTGATGATTCCATCCCCTTTCTCGGCCACGTGCTTCGCGTAGTCGGGCGGTGGAATCGCCAATAGTTGCTCGGCCTTCTTGAGTTCGTCACCTTTCGGCAGCGACTGACCCTCCGCGAGGAACACGTATTTATAAACCCCCGGATCGACCTTCAGATCGAGCTTCCAAGAGCCGCCCTCCTGCCTGAGCGGCAATCCCGGGGTCTTCCAGTCGTTGAAATCTCCCACCGCATAAACCGCCTTCGGCGCTTCGGCGGTCTTGTAGACCAGGTGCACGGTTTCCACGGCAAGAGCGACAAGCGCTGCGATCATCAATCGATGTGACGTTCAAACGGGCCGGGAAGTGCGGTGAAATGAAAAGGGACGCCCCGAAACCGGCGCGTCCCTTTGATTGCCATGAAAGGCTCTTACTTGATGTCGACTTTTCCGCCGGCGTCCGTGATCTGAGCCTTGATCTTCTCGGCTTCGTCCTTGGAGATGGCCTGCTTGACGGGCTGCGGAGCGCCGTCGACGAGGTCCTTGGCTTCCTTGAGGCCGAGACCGGTGATCTCGCGGACCACCTTGATGACGTTGAGCTTGGAGTCTCCAGCGGCCGTGAGGATGACGTCGAACTCGGTCTTCTCCTCCTCAGCGGGAGCGGCGGCCGCTCCGCCACCGCCGGCGCCGGCGAACATCGCAGGATTGAAGGCGCCCATTGGGGCCGCGGCGGTGACGCCGAACTTGTCTTCCAGGGCTTTCTTCAGCTCGGAAAGCTCGAGCGCGGTCATTCCGCTGATCTGATCGACGATGGATTCAACTGCTGTGGGCATGATTTCTTCTCTTGTTTATTTAGATCGAAAGGGTCGTTAGGAGGCTTCCTCTGTGGTCGGCGGAGCGTCTGCTGGCGCTTCCTCTGCAGGAGCAGCCTCGGCGGGAGCTTCGGCGGCCGGGGCCTCTTCGGCTGCGGGTGCGGCTTCGGCAGGTGCTGCTTCGGCGGTAGGAGCAGCTTCGGGGATCGGGCTGCCCTCGGCCACCTTGTCGGCGACCGCGCCGATGGTGCGGATCGGGTCGGCGTATAGTGCTTCGATCGTTCCCACGAGGGTCGACAGAGGAGCCGCGATCGCGCCGATCACCTGCGAGATCAAGACATCGCGCGGCGGAAGCTGGCTGAGCGCCTCGACGTCTTTGGCCGAGATCGACTTCCCGCTGAAGAATCCGCCCTTGACGACAAGCTTCTTGCTGATGCGGGCATAGTCGACGAGCGCCTTGGCCACGTCCGCCTCGTTCTCGAACACGAAGGCGTAAGCCGTCGTGCCGTTGTGAAGGTCGTCCGTGAGCTTGCTCGCGTCGTCGCCGGCGGCGATTCGGAAAAGGGTGTTTTTCAGAACGTGGATCTCGCCGCCCTTCTTTCGAAGGTCGCTTCGAAGCGCCTGAATCTCCTTGACCTTCAGTCCGCGATAGTCGGTAAAGACCACACCGCTGGCCTTGGAGTACCACTCCTTTGCCTGTTCGATCGTTTTCTCTTTTTGTGCGGTAGGCATGGTTTTGAACCTTCCCTGAAAGC
>DASZPA010000376.1:0-2863 GCA_035550555.1 Fimbriimonas sp. | reverse complement strand
CGAAGGACTAGATTGCAGTCGTAACCGACGGGATCGCCTCCCATAGCCCTGAGATCGCGGCCGATCGGCTTCATCCGTCGGAAGTCGATCGGTGTGCCTGCAACCGAAAGAATCTCTCCGGTTGGAACCAGATGTTCATTGCCAGGCGTGTAGAGGTCTGCCTCGACCTGAAGGAGATGGTCGAGAATGTCCGTCTTGCCGCCGTCTTTCAGGTTGAAATAGGCGTGGTTGGTGAGATTGATAGGTGTTGCTTTGTCGGTCGTCGCCTCGTATTCGATCCGAAGTGTGTTATCGTCGGTAAAGGTGTAGACGACGCTCACATCGACCGTTCCCGGATACCCCTCTGTCCCATCCGGATCGCTCAAAGTGAGCCGGACCATCTGATCGTCCAACTGCTCCGCCTTCCAGACGCGCTTGTCATAGCCTTGTAGTCCGCCGTGAAGTGAGTTCGGACCGTTATTGATTGCCAGCGAATAGTCCTCGCCGTCTAGCCTGAACTTGCCCTCCGAAATACGGTTGGCCACTCTGCCGATGACAGCTCCGAGATAGGGGCCCGGTTGCGAGTAGCCATCCAGGTTGTCGTATCCCATCACGACATCCGTCAGGTTGCCGTTTCGATCCGGCATGTGGAGCTCGGCAATCACTCCGCCATAGTCGGCGATCTTGGCATGGGCTCCGGTGGAGTTTTTGAGGGTGAAAAGTCTCACTCGTTTCAGTCTATCCACCTCACCAGCGGAGTTACCGGGATTCGAGAAAGCCGAGAAAAACAAAGTTGCACCTGACCTCGAGTTGAGGTAAATCAAACGCCATGTCATTGCTTTGGGAGAGTAAGGGGTGCGGCCGAACGCCGCTTTTTCGAGATGTCCGCCGCTGGATGCGACTGGCCATGCGGGAGAACGCTGCGGAGAGACCGCAAGGCGAGATTTCCCGTCGAGAGGTTCTTGCTGGAGCGGGCGCCGTAGCCTTGGCGCTTAGCCCGGTTGGCTCAGTCCTCAAGAAGTTTCCTGGCGCTTCTCCCAAGGTCGTGATCGTGGGCGCCGGAGTCGCCGGTCTCACCGCTGCCTGGTATCTCAAAAAGGGAGGTATCAGTGCGGATATCTATGAGGCGTCCTGCCGCGTCGGTGGCCGCATTTGGACCGTTGCGAACCAGTTTGGGCTCGGCACGACGACTGAGCTTGGCGGTGAGTTCATAGACTCGGGCCACAAGACGATGCTCCACCTGGCGAAGGCGTTCAATTTGGACACGATCGACCTGGAGAGTCCATCGGAGGCCGGATTGCGGGAGACCTACTTTTTCGGCGGCCGCGAGCGCACCGAATCCGAAATTGTCACCGCCTTTCAGCCGTTAGCGGCGAAGATCGCGGCGGATGCGAACAAGGTCAAGTTCAAGGACTACCTGCACTTCAATAAACGGGCCGAAACCATCGATAACACACCGCTCGACGAGTACTTCAAACAGATCGGCGCGACTGGCTGGCTTAACGATCTTCTGACCGTCGCTTATGTAACCGAGTACGGGCTCGACGCCGGGCAGCAGTCGGCACTGAACTTCGTGTTCCTTGTCGGTACCGACACGAGCGACGGATTCAAGGAGTTCGGCGAAAGCGATCAGCGGTTCAAGATCAAAGGCGGCAACCAGCGGGTGACCGATGCGCTCGCGGCAACCCTAGACGAAGAGATTCACGTCGAGAACGAACTAACTGCCTTGGCGGACGCAAACGGCGGATATCGCCTCTCGTTCAAGAGAGCGAACGGTTCTGTGCATGATGTAAGCGCCGATTACATCATCCTTGCCCTGCCATTCAGCACCCTTCGTCAAGTCGATATCACGGCGGCTCTTCCAGACGTCAAACGCAAGGCGATCAACGACATCGCTTATGGCCAGAACATCAAGGTGATCATTGGGTTCGAGCGCGCCTTCTGGCGGGACGCCGGCCAGAACGGACTCTTCTTCACCGATCAGCCTGCGCAATCTGGCTGGGACAGCACGCAGCTTCAGAACGGGGCTCACGGATCGATCACCGTCTACGGCGGAGGCAGCGAAGGATTGCTCATGGCGAACGGAAGCGAACAAAGTCAGGTCACGCGATTGATGCCTGGTTTAAACAAGATCTTCCCTGGCGCCAAGAACAACGTGAATTCGAATGTCCTGCGCTTTGTATGGCCCAACTACCGTTGGACCCAAGGCAGCTACACCTGCTTCACGCCTGGCCAGTACACCCACTATGGCGGAGCCACGCAGGAGACTGTCGGCAAGATGTACTTCGCCGGAGAGCACTGCAGTATCGACGCGCAGGGCTACATGGAAGGCGGAGCCCTCACCGGCAAACAAGCGGCAAATGCGCTCCTCGCATCTCTGTAGCCGTAACGTGATTTGTGTCTTTCCTTGCCCTCATTTGCGGCCCTCCAGGAAAGAGTCCCGCAGGCGGTTCTGGCTCATAGCCCCTGGTTGGCGCTTGCCGCCTGCCTGGGGTAAGGAGCGGCGATGATCACGACTCTGTAAGAGTTGCAGCACGCTCCAATCACAAACCTTGTTTCACCATTGTCCGAGCCTCTTCATGAAGGACCCGGCGTTACAGTTCATGTACGTTCTTCGCCTCGTGCCCGGTTGCTGCAGCCCCTACAGGGCTGTTTTCGAATGGACCTAGTTACCCAGGGTAGGTCGCTTCACTCCCGTAACCCTGGGCTATGGTCGGGAACTCGCTTCGGGGTTCTGCAGGAGTGGGCGTCGCTTTCCCGAGTCTCCAGAAAGTTGGTAGTAGGGAAGCTGTCCGGAGTCGAAATGCGTACATGGACAAACACAAAACAGAACTGCGGCGATGGTGGTCTCGGGCGATCTCGGCGATGGGTATTCGCGATTGGC
>DASZPA010000375.1:0-14328 GCA_035550555.1 Fimbriimonas sp. | reverse complement strand
AGGATCG
Organism: Fimbriimonas sp.; assembly: GCA_035550555.1. Lineage (GTDB taxonomy): Bacteria > Armatimonadota > Fimbriimonadia > Fimbriimonadales > Fimbriimonadaceae > Fimbriimonas. Next base: position 14,321 of record DASZPA010000375.1, on the reverse strand, counting down.
GACCGTGTACTGGTGGAACGTATGGTTGTTGCCGGGCAGGGTCTCGGGCAAGTGCAGGTCTTTGATCCCTGAAAGCTCGGCTTCGTAGATTGCCGCCCATTTCGCGCGCTGCTCGTCCCAGGCGTTGAGACGGGTCAGCTTCTGGCGGAGCACCGCTGCCTGGACTTCGTCGAGGCGCGACGTGTAGCCGACATAGTCGTAGTAGTACCGCTCGCGGCCCATGCCATGGATGCGGATAGAACGGCACCGCTCGGCGATCGTGTCGTCGTTGGTGATGATCATGCCCGCGTCGCCGGCCGCGCCGAGGTTCTTGGTCACGTAGTAGCTGATTCCCGCGGCCAAGCCATAGTTACCCGCATACGAGCCGTTGTGATGGCTATTGATGGCCTGAGCGGCGTCTTCAATCACCGGGATTCCGAGCTCTCCAGAGACCTTTCCGAGAGCGTCCACGTCGCAAAGCTGACCGAACAGATGGACCGGCATGATCGCCTTGGTGTTCGGCGTGACAGCGGCCTTGATCTTCGAGACATCGAGCATGTAGGTGGCGGGATCGATGTCGACGAAGACGGGCTTCGCGCCCGTCTGGACGATCATCTCGATGCTGGCGACGAAGGTGAAGGCGGTGGTGATGACCTCGTCTCCGCGACCGATCTGGGCGGCGTCCAGCATGATGCGAAGGGCGTCGGTGCCGGAGTTCAGGCCGATGCCGTGCTTGCAGCCATGCAGCTCGGCGACCTCTTTCTCAAAGGCGTTGTGGTGCGGTCCCATCACATAACTGCCGCCGGAAATGACCTCGTGGACGACTTGATCTAGCTGGGGCGCCAACTCGTCGTATTGGGCCTTGATGTCATAAAAAGGAACTCTCATAGAAGGGCTACAGAACCGTATTTTGGCTTACGGGAACTGTGCCAAAGCCCAGATTCAGACAGAGTCAGCATGATCACCGCACGAACTCTGTGGGTATTGACAGGGCCTTAAGCCGCTCTGTTGCCTTCGAGAACCTGAACAACAGCGCGGCGGAGTTCGGCTGGTTGCGAATGCATCCGGTGCAAGACCCAGCCCGCGAACTCCAACTCCGTCGCCCGATGGATCAGGTCGACCATTTCACCGTTGATCTCTACTTCAAATCCGTCTTGCGGCGGTCGTGAAGTGAGCGGGACGTAGAGGTCGACAGCATCCGGCTTCGGATGAAGCTCGATCCACTGCTCGACTCGCTCTAGGCCCCACTTGCGCGCCATCAGCGCTGCGTTGCGGGTGATGTTGGCTTGGTAGTCGATGCCAATTCTCTTGAACGTGGTCGAACCGTGGTGATAGAGGAAGGCGCCGGCTGCGATCCAGAGGGTGTATCCCAGATGAGCGCACCGAAGGTTGTGGTCGTCGTCCTCGAAGTTGCCGATTCCGAAGATCGGATCGAAGCCACCGACATCCCGCAAGCAATCCGGGTGCAGAAGCATGAACAGCCCCCTGAGTTGGAGCGTCTGGTTCACGCTTGCATGGTTGAGCTTGTGATACTGTTCGGCTCGGTACGCGAGCGTTGCCAGGTCCGTGAAAGGACCGATATCGACCTGCTGGGCGCCGCTGACCGAGTTGCTGACGGGTCCGACGGCGCCAGGCTTGAGGCCTTGCCGCTCCAACTCACGCATCGAACCTACGAGTGAGCAGATGCAGTCGGTGGCGGGGAGCACGTCGTCGTTGCTGACGGCATAGTAGTCGTACCCACCTTCGGCTTGCAGGAAGTCCAGAGCAAGGTTCGCTCCTACGCCATAGCCTCTGTTTTCCGACTCTTCGATGATGTGGACCAGCTTCGGTGTAAGCTCCTCTTGATTGCGGAGCGCCTTCAGCGTCTGAGCATCGCAACCGTTGGCGGTGATCGCGAAGCGGATCTCGCCGGGGTAGGTTCGGCAAGAGGTTTGGATGGCTGCAGAGAGCTGGTTCCAGTTGTTGAAGGTTGGGATCGCGAATCCCAGCCGCGGCCACTTGGGCAGCTCGCCCTCGCCGATCACGGCGATGCAGTACATCGCGTCTTCCTGAAATCCCTCTCGAATCAGTCCGGGAAGGATCGCTTCCTGATTGAGAAATCGAACGGCGCGATCGGGGAAGCACTCGCGGATCAGCTCTGCGAACTCGGCCGGCGTCCATTCGACTGTGTGGAACTTGTTCAGTGGCTTGTCTTCGAGCTTGTTGCCGGGCGAATGCGTATTGCGGTTTGGCGTGCTAATGACGATTCGACCCTTGCAGGTTGACAAGGCTTTCAAGAACGCGCGAGGATCGGGCAGATGCTCGATCGTTTCGAAGCTTAGGACTAGGTCGGCGTCGGAGTAGTCCGCCTCGCATACGTCTCTGACATCGAACTTCGCATGGTCGTACCGCTTGGAGGCGTGCCCCACTGCCTCGTCACTCAAGTCGTATCCGAGGGCCGACTCTGCAAAGGTCGCGGCATACCCAGTCCCATAACCTTCGCCGCTGGCGGCGTCGATCACCTTCGCGTTTACGTACCAGGGGCGGAAGAACAGATATCGCTGCCAATGGAACATCTCGGTTGCGATGTCGCTGGCACACGGAACCATCCGCTCGCCCGTCCAAGGCAGCGTCGAGAGCGTCAAGTTGTCGGTCGGTTCAGGCATTCGCGTCGGTCCCGGTAAAAATATCGGCTGAACGCGCGAAATATGGAGTCGTCACTGCGCGAAGTTCGGTGAGCGCGTATAAGAGGGGAAGTTTGTGAGTTGGTGAGTTTGTGAGGCCAGAAATAGCCAGAATGGCAGCGGGATATTCTTGAGGCGGTCGTGGACGAAGACGAAGAGTTTCAGGAGTCCAAGGAGTTCGCGAGAGAATGTTATGAGAAATATCGAAACGCTCTTCGCGAACTGGCAAAGGGTCCCGGTCAGGCTCAATCCAGCAAATCCACCGGCGAAAACCTCAAGTAGATCGTGAGATTTTCGCCCTAAACCTGTAAAAGGTACGTGCCGATCTCAATGGTGGGATGAACCGTGGGATCGATTCACTAGCGACGGGCATGCTTGCCACTCAGCAGGCGATGGACGTCGTGTCGAACAACCTGGCCAACGTCAATACGACGGGATTCAAGGCGGACGGTGTGTCGTTTAATGACGCTTTGATCCGACAGATGAAGGCCGCTAACGGGGCGGCGATCGGCTCGATGGGCTCAGGCGGAACGATCCAGAGTCAGTTCACCGACGCCTCGCAGGGATCGCTGAAAGACACGGGCAACAACCTCGATTTCGCACTTCAAGGACCCGGCATGTTCGCGGTCCAAGGTCCAGGCGGGCAGATCCAGTACACCCGCAACGGCGCTTTCACCCAAACGTCCGACGGATCGCTGGTAACCACACAAGGCTATCCAGTTCTGGACTCGTCGCTCAAGCCGGTCAAGCTTCGCCCGGGCGCCTTTTCGGTCAGCCCGAACGGGGACATTTCTTCGACCGATGGCTCGCCTTCCTACGGCAGCATTGGGATATTCAACGGATCTTTCACGAAGGCAGGCAACTTCAGCATCTCGACGAACGCCGCCCCTCAGACCGGCTCGCAGGTGACCACGAAGCTGCGTCAGGGCTCGCTCGAGAGTTCCAACGTCAACGCGATCACTTCGATGGTCGACATGATCTCGCTTCAGCGCACGTTCGATATGGCGCAGAAGTCGATCATGTCCGAGGACGACATGAGCCAGAAGCTCACCACCGTTTTGACCTCTTAAAACTAAAGATTGGCGGCGCTCAAGGATGGGGCTCCGCGGAAGAAGTTGGCCAGGATGGCGCTTCACCAACGGGGACCGGAGACGGTCTTCGCCGCAGAGCAAAACCTATGATGCGATCACTGAATACAGCCGCGACCGGAATGGTCGCCCAACAAGCGAACCTGGACGTCATTTCCAATAACCTGGCGAACGTCAACACGACAGGTTTCAAAGGCGCTCAGGCCCAGTTTCAAGACCTGATCTACCAGAACCGGACGCTGGCGACCGTGGCCGCTAGCGGCAGCGCCTCGTCTCCTATCAGCACCCAGGTCGGACTTGGCTCCATGTTCAGCGCCACCTCTTCCAACTTCTCTCAAGGCTCGCTTAACATGACGGGCAACCCGCTGAATATGGCGATCCAGGGGCAAGGGTTCTTCAAGGTGCAGATGCCAGACGGCAACTTCGCCTACACCAGGGACGGCAGCTTTCAGGTCGACGCCAACGGACTCGTCGTCACCACGAACGGATATCCCCTTCAGCCACCGATCACGGTCCCCCTCAACGCGAGTTCCATTACGGTGAACGCGCAAGGACAGATCACGGTGGTCCAGCCCGGATCAACCGACGCGACAACGATCGACCCTCCGGTCGGCATCACGATGTTTCCCAATCCAGGCGCTCTGGAGCGGATCGGGCAGAACCTCTTTGCGCCCAACACCGCGGCCGGCTCTGGCACCGACGGCAAGGCCGGCGAGAACGGCTCCGGAACGATCGTTGGCGGCGCTCTGGAAGGCTCCAACGTTCAGGTGGTCCAGGAGATGGTCAACATGATCATGGCGCAGCGCGCCTACGAGATCAACTCCAAGGCGATTCAGACCTCGGACGAGATGCTCCAGACCGTTAACGGACTGAAGAGGTAGCCATGACCGCGCTTCTTTTAGTCGTGGCCGCAGCTCCCAGCGGCAGCATCAAGCTTCATGTGGACGGCGACGGCATGTTCCGGTTCGCTCGAGGCTCGCAAGCCGTCTATTCGGCAGACGCGAAACTGATCACCGCCACAGGCGTGCTCTCCACGCCGGAGGGTTACCCTCTGCTCCCGCAGATTCACGTTCCAGCCGACGGACTCGGCCTGAAGGTTGAGATGGACGGAAGCGTGTTCGTCTCCGGCAAGCAAGTCGGCCGAATTGTTTTAGCCAGCTTTGGCCAGGCAGAGTTGCAGAAATTCGGTTCCTACTGGACCAGCAACACTCGAAGCACCATCGGCTATCCGGGCGAAGGCGTGTTCGGCGTGATCCGCACAATGGGTGGTGCGACCAAGGCTGTGGCTCCCATAAAGCCCACCCAACAGGTTTCATCGAAGCTCACCATCGAAGTCGCGCTTAAGACCGAGGTCGAGAAGCCTCATATATTGCTCGGCGACATCGCGACGATCCAAGGCGCGGGCGACAGCCTCGACCGGATTTCCAACATCGACCTGGGCTCGACTCCGATCTTTGGCGCCATACGCGGGATCAGTCGAATATACGTCTTGGCCAGCCTTCGGCACGAGGGCATCGATACCGACAAGCTCAATCTTCTCTGCCCGACCGGCGCGACCGTGGTCCGCAAAGGTCAAAAGATCGATGAGGCGGCGATGGTCGCAGCCGCGACCGACGGAGTGAAGACGCGACTGGGACAAACCGGCGACTTCCACTCGGCGCAAGCGATAGCCGATCTGATGGTCCCCACCGGAGACCTTCAGTTCAACCCGATCCAGGCAGTCCAGACGAACGACGGCTACACAGTCAATTTGGAGATCGACGTCGACGGCAAGATGGTCACCCGGCGCACCGTCTCGCTGATCTCGGCGACACCCACTGTGATGATCCACTCGGGCGATCCGCTCAAGATCCGGGTCATCAAGCACGGGGCGGCAGTCGAGATCGCCGGCAAAGCCCGAGGCAACGGAAAGGTTGGCGGAACGATCACCGTGGAGGCCGAGAGCGGCGCCACGTTCACCGGAATTCTTAAGTCTCCCAGCCTCGTGGAGGTCAAGTTATGAAACGCACTCTTACAACGACGATGCTGCTTTCGGCGATCGTGGCGGTTAGCCACGCGCAGGAGCAGGGGCCTCTTCAGGTCACGGGAAGCCTCTTCAAGAACGGATCGGGCGCGGGGATGATCGGAACCCGAACGGCCCGACACAAGGGCGATCTCCTGACAATCATCGTCAGTGAGCAGCAAACGGGCTCGCAGGCAGCCAGCACGACGGCCACCAAGACCGACGCCAGTACCTACTCGACTTCCCTTCCCGCCGTTACGGCAGTGACAAATCAGTTTCTCACTGGGTTGCTCAAGAACGTCTCCAACGGCGCTCTTGCCGGCGGCAGCACCAACGGCACCAGCTCTAACGCAGGAGCCGGAACGACTTCGACCAGCAGCGCCTACTCGACGACGCTCACCGTGCAGGTGATGGAAGTTACGGAGCAGGGCAATTTGATCGTCGAGGGCAAGAAGACGCTGAAGATGAACAAGCAGACGCAGACGCTGCTCGTTCAAGGCATCGTCCGGCCGGACGACATCTTGCCAAACAACTCGATCCTCAGCCAGAACGTTGCCGACCTGCGGCTGCTCGCAGAAGGAAAGGGCCTCATCGCCAACCGGCAGCACGAAAGCATTCTCACCAAGCTGCTGTCTTGGATCTTCTAGGCGATGAGTGATTTTTCGAGGGCAGTCATGAGATCTCTTATTCAGTGGACTTTGGCGTTGACGGACCGGAAAAACTCCATTTCCGGGTCGTGCCTCACCGACCTCTCCCCCAAGGGCCGAGGTATGGCCCATGTAGTGTTCGAATGGCTTGCCTCTAATCGTCGCCTTCCCGCTTCAAATCTTTTTTCCTCCCCCAGCGGCTCGGATCGCCGCGGACTAACCGTCTTCGCGCCACGGACGGCGCACCCCCCATTTCCTATGTCGAAACCATCCATCAAAGCTCTCATCGGTTTGGCGACTCTGCTAGTCGTGACGCCGGCCTGGTCGCAGGCCACCAAGGCACCTACCCCGGCAAAGCCCGCTCAAATGACGGACGAGCAGAAACAGCGGTTGGAACATATCAAGGAGGTTGCGGCCGACAACGCCATGGTCAGCAAGGCAGAGAAGGAAGGCGTGGGCGTCCGGCTAGATGCGCTCTGCCATTTTCGCGGCACCTGGTCCAACCAGATCGTAGGTGTGGGCCTCGTGACCGGTCTCGACCGGACGGGCGATTCCACCAGCTATACGGCAACCCAAATCGCAGCGGGCAACTTGCTCAAGCGGGCCGGAATCGGCGTCGACACGCTTCCCTCCAACTTCACAGCTAAGAATATCGCACTGGTAACAGTCACTTGCGAAATCCCGCCGTACTCGACTCCGGGTCAGAGACTCGATGTGACAGTCAGCGCCATGGGCGACGCGAGCAGCCTTCGGAATGGAACGCTGATTTATGCCGCACTCAAATATCCAGGTGACGACTCGACCGTTTACGCGACTGCCAGCGGTCAAGTCAGCGTTGGAGGCTATTCAGCTCAATCGAAAGGCAACTCCAATTCCCGTGGATTCGTCACGGTCGGTAAGGTGCCTGGGGGAGCCATCCTTCAGAACGCCGTTCCTACAAATACCGTTTACAACGGCAAAATCTATCTCGATCTTGACCAGCAGGACATCACGACGGCCCAGAACATCGAGCTCAAGATTGCCCAGGCATATCCGGAGCTTCTACCTCGCGCCCTGGGAGCCGGCACGGTTGAGATCACGCTTCCAGCAGGGCAAACTTCCAGCTACGTCCAGTCTCGCTTGATGCAACTGGTGGTTCAGGCTAACACGGAGGCCAAGATCGTGGTCGACGAGCGGTCTGGAACGATCGTTATCGGCGGAAACGTGAGGGTCGGCGCCTGCGCCATTGCGAGAGGGAGCATCAGCGTCCAAATCTTCGACGACTGGTCTACCGACACGCACGACGTGCAGACGAAGGAAGAGAACGCGCAAATTGCCGTCCTCCGGCCCAACACGACAGTCGCTGATCTAGCGGAGATCTTCCAGAGCCTGAAGCTAAAGGCCGATGACATCATCGCGATCTTGGAGAACCTCAAGGCCGAGGGCGCGCTCAAGGCCAAGCTGGAGGTCCAGTAATGCCGGGCATCGAGCAGGTCGTAGCGACTCAAGCCGCTCTCAAGAAGGCAGCTCCGCAGCTCAAGCAGTTGAAGGAGTCTTGCCAGGGACTGGAGGCCTCGTTCATGAAGCAGCTCGTACAGATGATGCGGAAAGGCGCGGGCGACGTGCACTTCGGAAAGGATTTAGGCGGCGACGCCTACAAGGACATGTTCGACGACGCGCTCTCGAACATGCTCGCCGCAAACGAAACGTCGGGGGTCGAGCAAGCCATGTATGAGCCGCTCGCCAACCAGGTGCTCAAGCAACAGATGAGCGCCATCGCGGCTACCAAGAACCAGGCAGTCGCGCCCAAGGAGGAATCACACAGTTGAAAACGAGAGAGCTTCAGAAGCTTTGGTGGGATTGGCTCAGCACCAGCGAGCGACTCTTGCGATCGCTTCACGAGCAGACGGCAGCGGTCACGTTGCGAGACGTGGCGAGGGTTGAACGGATTCAACCCGAGTTGGATCAGCTCATCGAGAGGATGCAGATGATCGACGAGCAGGCCGTCAACATGGCGAACATCCTGGCTGAAGAGTTGGGTGTTCCGTCGAACATGAAGAGCGTCGTCGCGGCCCTCGACAAGGCCGAGGGGCAGCAGCTTCACGGGCTCGCGAACCGGGTCACCGTGGCTGCCCGCAACGTCCAAGAGGTTCTCGATAAGAATCGAAAGCTGATCGAGAACGAGATGACTTATATCAACGGCACGCTGACGCTGATCGCGAAAGCCGCCGTTCAGGTGCGCGGTCCCTACCGGAAGCGGATGACGACCGAGACGGTTCTGATGGACCGGGTGGCGTGACATGTCTTACGCATTTCAAGGAATCTCAACCCTAAGCTCCGCGCTGGAAGCGTTCCAGACGCAGATGAACATCACGGGCGAGAACATCGCCAACGTGAACACGCCTGGCTATTCCCGCCAGAACGTGGTGTTGAACGAGTCGCCTGGCGCTCCGACCACCTGGGGTTCCACATTCCTTGTCGGCGGCGGCGTCACGGTGCAATCCGTCAACCGGATCCGGGATATGTATCTGCAGGGCTCCAGCGTCCGCTCCAGCTCGGATCTTGGCAAGGCGAGCACGCAGGCAGACCAGATGAACGCGGTTGGCAGCGTGATGTTCGACCCGAGCTCCGGTGGGATCTCAGGCGACATTTCGGCCTTCTTCAACTCGTGGTCCAGCCTCGCTACGAACCCTTCGAGCTCGACGCAACTCGGCGTTCAGCAGGCCGCGCAGGCCCTCACCGACGATTTTCGCAACACCTACAGCAGCCTCGATTCGATCAAGAACAGCGCCTCGCAGCAGGTCGATGGCGTCATCAAGCAGATCCAGGGCGACGTCGATCAGATCGCGAAGCTGAACCAGGAGATCCTCAAAGCGAACACCTCCGGTGGCGAGGCGAGCACATTGCTCGACCAGCGCGACCAGGCAGTACAGGATCTCTCTTCAAAGATCAACGTGACGGTGGCTCACAACCAGGATGGCAGCTACGTGATCCAGGCCGGCAACCTGACGCTGGTCGATCAGAGCGGGTCGCGGCAGGTGCCAACCGAATGGGACTCCACCACCGGTTCGCTGATCGACTCTCAGGGCAATTCGCATCCGGTTTCGTCGGGGCAGCTTTCGGGTTTGCTCGACTCGATCAACAAGGTCTCGGGCTACGAGAGCAGTCTTGACGGGCTGGCGACTCAGATCCGAACCTCGGTGAACGCGCTTTACGGCACTGCTGCCGACGCGAGCGGAACGACTGGAGCGGCCTTCTTTACCGGCACCGGCGCCGCCGACTTTGATCTCGACCCGGGGGTCCAGGGCGATCCGACCAAGATCGCGTTCGGTACCAGCGGTGCGGCCTCCGACGCGGGAGTGGCGCAGCAGATCGCGGACCTCTCCTCCCAGAAGATGTCGGCGCTCGGCAACCAGACCATCAGCGACTCCTACAGCACACTGGTCGGACGTATCGGCGCAGACGGTCAGACCGCGACCAACTCTCAGGCGACACAAACCGCCATCAGCCAACAGATCCAGAGCCAAATCCAAAGCGTGAGCGGCGTGAACCTCGACGAAGAGATGTCGAACCTGCTGCGGTTCCAAAGCAGCTATCAGGCGGCGGCGCAGGCCCTGAACGCGGTGAACCAGACGACCCAGACCCTGCTGAGCATGGTCCAGTTCTAATAGACGAATGATCCCAAGCCGAAACAAACGACATAACCGACCTTGGAGGCGATCCATCGACTGGGCGTCCATGGAGATCCTTTCGAGCGGGGCCCTTGGCCACTATGCCGCCAAGCTGCCGATCTGGAGCTCGGGCCACCCGGAAGAGTTTGCAACGCCAAAAGCTCACCTGTGCGGTCAGGCTGCCGTTGCTATTCCCGGTGAATCTACCGATAAAGATATTGAGCCTGAGACTGAAGGGGTGAATAGTTGAGAATCAGCACCGCCTATCAATATGACGTCAATTTCGTCAACGTCAACAACGCCCAGCAGGCGCTGTTCAAGGCGGGACAGCAAGAGGCGACAGGCATCCAACTGAGCGCGCCCAGCGACAACCCCGTAGCCGTTCAGCAGGTGCTGAACATGCAGGGTTTACAGGACTCGCTCAATCAGTACCAGTCGAATCTCGGACAGGCCAATGCGGTGCTTTCGAGCACAGGATCGGCCCTGCAGTCGGTCGGCAGCATCATGCAAAGCGCCTACCAGCTGGCTCTTCAGGGGACGAGCGGGACGATCGACGACACGACACGACAAGGATTGGTCTCGCAGGTCCAAGACCTGGAGAAACAGCTCATCACGGCGGGCAACGCGCAGGGAACGAACGGTCAGTACCTCTTTGCCGGCCAAAAAACGGACACGAAGCCCTTCTCGCTCGATATCGACGGATCATTGAAGTACTCAGGGGACGATAACAGCATCGAGGTGCCCGCTGGGCCAAGCGACACCATCACTGTGAATACGGCCGGCCAGCCTCTGATCTCGGATGCCTTTGCCGCGCTGAAATCGCTGGAAAACAACCTTTCATCGAACGACCTTCAGGCTGTTTCGGACAACGACCTGGCGAACCTCAAGGACTCTCAGTCGGCGATCTCATTGGCCCAGGGCTCCGTGGGCTCCAAGGCGCAGAAAGTGATGTCCTTAACCTCCAATAACGCTCGGCGAATCACGGACCTGACCAGCCAAATCTCCAATTTGAAAGAAGTGAACCTCGCGCAGGCCGCTACCAATTACGCCCAAGCGCAAAACGCCTATCAGGCTGCTCTAACGGTGGTGAGCCGCGTCTCGTCACTGAGCCTAATGAACTTCCTCACCGGAAATTAAGCATGAACTTGACCAAGGAAAACACAATTTCTGATACCCGCTTCGGGACGATCACTTATGAACCCGACGACATCCTTACGTTCCCGCAAGGACTCGTCGGCTTTCCGGAAGAGAAGCAGTTCCTTTTGGTGTCTACTAAACAGGCCTCCTCGTTCCGGTGGCTGCAAAGTCTCAAGCACCCCGAGCTTGCCTTTCTGGTTGCCAATCCTGCCGAGTTTGTATCCGGTTACTCGCCGGTTTCCGAGGCGAAGATTGGCGACGTCCTCCTCACGACCGTCAATATTCCACCCGGACGTCCGAAGGAAATGACGCTCAATTTGGCGGGCCCCATCTGCATCGATCTGGTCTCCAGAACGGGAAAACAGATCGTGCTTGATAACGAAGCGTATACTACTAGGTACCGGGTGTTTGCAACGGCGTCTTCCGAATCTGGAGACGTAGCGGCTTAACCGCCACGTCGTCGCCAGAGCGCCACCGGCCAAGGAAGGCTAGAACAAATGCTTGTGCTAACGCGAAAGCTCCATCAAAGCATCGTGATTGGCGATGGCATTGAGGTAGTTGTCTTGGAAGTCCGGGGGGAGCAAGTTCGAATCGGCATCAAAGCTCCCAAGAACGTGGCTGTCCACCGCAAAGAGATTTACGAGCAGATCCAGGAAGAGAATCGCTCGGCCTCTGAAGTCCGCCCGGAAGACATTCCGGGGTAGCCGTTTTTGGAAATGTCAGACCGCTGGTACTTGGCATGGGAATGCACGCTGGTCCTCTTCGCATGTTCCGCCGGTCCCGCCTGCTATGAGGTTTGGAGGTCCGGCATGGAGCAGAAGGGCGGCTACGCACTCGTAGTGGGCGTCCCCGCGAGCGCCGCACTCATCTTTCTTTTGATGGTGTTCCTTGTACCGAATCTCATTCCCGCTCCGCGGCTCAAGTTTCCGCTGCAGCTCACGCTGCCGATCGTCTTCTGCGCTCTCATGCCGGTCGCTTCCATGCTTTGGACATCGACATCCGCCAGCCTCGTTGCTCCTCAACGGGTCACGGAGTTCGCTCAGGTTTGGCAGCAGCCCAGGCCACTGATTACCTCGTTCGTTTTCCAAGCACTCGTACTGACCCTGTTGACGCCTTTGAGGCGAAACCCGCCCAAGTCCGCCGATGGATAGAAACCTCACGATGCAGGTCCACTTCGGCCTCGCAAGCCTAAGTGCCGAATGGAGCCACTCCGTGGTCTGTATCGGTACCTTCGACGGCGTCCACCTGGGTCATCAGGCCGTGATCTGCCGGGCCGTTGAGCAGGCTCGGCATAGGGGCGTTCCCTCTTGCGTCGTGACGTTCGACCGCCACCCTGCCGCCACCTTGGCTCCGGACCGGAAGCCCCCCGCGATTTCGACGCTCGAAGAGACTTTCAGCTGGCTGGAGGCGCTCGGAGTGGAGCTCGTGGCGATTTTGCCGTTCGACAAGGAGATGAGCGAGATGCCGGCCGAGCGTTTCCTGGACGAGATCGTGATCCAGAAGCTCGGCGCGGAGGTTCTGGTAGTGGGGCACGACTTCGCCATGGGGAAGGGGCGGCAAGGCGACACCCACTGGCTGAAGGAGCGGATTCCCACCGAAGTCATTCCTCCCCTCGAAATTGACGGGCAGCGGGTGAGCTCCAGCAGCATTCGAAAAGCCCTGAGAGAAGGAGATGTCTCGATGGCCGCTGGGCTGCTGGGCAGGCCCTTCGCCCTAGCCGGAGTGGTCGTCGGAGGCAAACGTTTGGGACGCCAATTGGGATTCCCAACTGCCAATATCGCGCGTTCGGTCGACCAGGCGCTGCCCGCGGACGGCATCTACGCAGGGCGCTGGATTTCCCGCATCGGGGAGTATTGGGCAGCTGTCTCAGTGGGGCTCAGACCGGCAGTCGGAGGTACGGATCGAACGGTGGAAGCGTATCTTCTGGACTTCCCAGGCGCCAGCCTTTATGGGCACACCTGCCGCTTGGAGTTCCTCTCTCGACTGAGGGGAGAGCAGAACTTTGAGACCCTCGATGCGCTCACCGAACAGATCCAGAGGGACATCGAGCGTGTTCGGGACTTCGCACGGGAATACGAGAGAGGCCCGTCACTAAATGTATGAAGAAACCCATCTGGATCATTGTTGGGGTGCTTGCCATCCTGGTTGCGGTCCGCATCGGCCTCAGCATGGCCTCGCGTCCCAGCGATCAGGAGCAGATCCGAAAGGCGCTTGACGATTCGATCAAGGCCAGCAAGGAGGGACGGCCCGGGGGCGTGATGGACCTGATGAGCAACCATCTCACCTACAACGAGCAAGACACTTCCTCGGCGATGGGCCAGGTCGCCCAGGTCATCAAGAAGCAGCGGCCCGACGTCACGGTGGACGACGAGACGGCATCGATCAGCGGGGACAACGCTCAGATCACTTCCCCCGTCGACTTGACACTGGAGTTTCTCGGCCAGAAGCGGACTTTTCACATCAAGGACGTCGTCCTCAAGTTTCACAAGGAGCCGGCGACCGAGTGGCTGGTGATCCCCACCACCCAATGGAAACTGGTTGAGGTCCAGGCTCCCAGCTTTTCCCCTGATAATTTTTACGGGTAGGTCCTTCGTCCCAGATTCTCAAAACTGCATTTTCGATGGTATAGTGCCAACGATGGGATGTTGGCCCTCGGGTTCAGCACCCCATCGACAAACAGGAGAATGCTAATGAAAAAACTATCAGGATTGATCGTTGCGGGCCTGTGCTTCGCAGTGATCGGCTGCAACGGTGGAACCGACAGCGCCAGCGGCGACACGGCCACTGCCACCACGACTGGCACAACTGCTTCCGGCACCCCGGCTCCCGCCACGACTGCTGGCGCAACGACCGGTACGACGGCCGCCCCCGCGACGACGGCCGGCACGACCGCTAGCGCGCCCGGCGCCACTGCCGGCGCTCCCGGCGACATGAAGAAGCCAGATGAGAAAAAGCCGGACGAGAAGAAGCCCGCCGAGAAGAAACCGGCGGAGAAGAAGCCAGGAAGCTAGTCCTTCCAAGGTTTCAACCAAAGCCGACCCCGGAACAAGAGCCAGGGTCGGTTTTTTTTTGGAGGCGCGGCTTTGAAGATTCAAGTTGGCAAGTAGGCAAGTTGGCAAGTAGTCCAGTTGGCAAGTAGTCAAGTTGGCAAGTGA
>DASZPA010000374.1:0-2942 GCA_035550555.1 Fimbriimonas sp. | reverse complement strand
CGCGTCAGGGCTCCGGGCTTCGTCCAGTGCATGGCGGACTCGCGGAACGCCCCGCCGTCGCCGAGGTAAAAACCGAACGAGCCGTCTCGTTTTACGACCAGGCCGTAGCCGGCTGTTTGGGCGCGATCGAATTGCCCCATGATGGCGGCCTCGCCGGGCAGATCCCAAAGTCGGACCCAACATTCCAGCGATAGGGCCGTAATGGGTTCGTCCGCCAGACCGCGATCGATGTGGATAAACGAGCCGGGCCGAATGGGCTGCATCACGGGCTCGTCGACGCGCCGCGTGAACAGCACCACGTCCGCATCGGGTCCGTCGACGTCGCCGGCCAGCCGACACACCTGAAACTCGTACGGATCGGTGGCACTGACGTAGAATCGAACCGCTTCGCCAGGCGCGGCGCTGACCCGATCGGTGTAGGCGTGAATGCCCTCGAGCGGCTGCGGCCGTACCGGGGGAGGGTTGCCCGGAGACGTCTGGGGCGTGTCGGCGCCGGCGGCTCCTTCATCGGCGCCAAGGACGGCCCCGGCCGTCAGGGCGACGCTGGTAGAGAGCAGGAATTCGCGACGGTTTCGCTTGTCGATGTTTGATTCTCCGGTTAGAGAAATCGGCCTTACCGCCCCCGCACCATGATGCGCGAGCCGAGGAGGCTTGCCAATGGACCGGCAGTGATACCATTTGGACCAGCGCCAAGGACAAACGCTCCCGTTCTGTAGGGAACGCCCTCTGTACTACTAAGCCCCAATTTCTTTGTGCTCCGCGGATATTTTACGCCGCGAGCTGAGCCAATTTGGCGGTGTTCGCCTGTCGCGCCGCCAACAACGCAGTGATGGCTGATTGACCTCGGCCGGTAAGCATGTAACGGTGTGTTTTTGGCACCTTGCGGATCAATCCGTGCGCTCGCAGGAGACGCAGTTGGCGGGTTGTTGCCGATGCCTGACGCCGAGTTGTCTGCGAGGACGCCTCACTCGCTCCAAACAGCAAGGGACGTAAGTCCCTATTGCGGAAGCCGTTCAACAAGAACTCTCCCCGGTTCACCGCTTGGAGCAGCCTCGCGTCGTCCACGGAGAACGGATTCAACGCCCGTACACGGCGGCCGTCGAGTTCGGTCGGCTGGCACAACTGCCGAGCCAACTCCTCCAACGAAACGGTATCTTCCACCGTCGCCATCGACTCCAGATAACGCTCGTTCGCCGCTTGGCTGATCTGGGCGCGACGGTGCAGATCGGCAATGCCCTTCCGCAACGGCCGCCACGACTTGCGTCCGCGGGGCTGGCCCTCCTTCGGCCGAAAAACCTTCATGTCCCGCGCGTCGTTGATCGTCGTCTCCACCCGTAAGACCGAGCCTTGCTTGTCGTACATCTTGATCGTGTTGCGGTTCAGTCTGTGTTTGATGCGTATTCCCTCCGGGCGATGCTTCAGATCGCTGACCACTTCGCCTTGGAACTGGCCGTGGATGCCTCCCTGCTGGGGCATCTTCCGACCCAAGAAGCGCATCACGTCGACGCTGCCTAGATCTCGCATGCCGTGCTGGATCAGTCGCGGGTAGAGGGCGGACAAATCCGCAGGCGAGCGAAATAAAATATCGCTGGCCCATTCGCTCTCCTCCGCCGACCAATAGTAATCGAGATCGAGCGAATGCCGACCAAAGAGGGTCTTCTGAGCCGGGTGCGCCTGTTGGGCGATCCGATTCAAGAGCGAGGTCCAACTCACGCGCAGTTGTTGGTCGAGAAGCTGTTGGGCCCGTTCGACGTTTGCCAGTTGCACGAAGCAATTGTCACGGCGGAGATAGCCGAGGCCCTCGGCGTCCATCTGCCGGGCCAGCCACTCGCGTCCGTTCAGACAGATGTGCATCGTGAAGGGAAACCAGGTCTGCAAACGCGCGTGCATGAAACCGACTACCGGGTGCTGGTAGTAGAAGTAGTGGTGCAGGCACTTACGGTATCCGCCACGCAACTGCAAATGCTTCTTCTCGAGGTGCCGACCCACTTCATAGGACCAGCAAGGCTCGACACAGGTCAACACGCAGATTAGGCCCTCTTGGATGCCGTCGCGCCGGGCAATCTCGCGGGCCAGCTCTTCTTTCCGCGTGGCGCTGCTGGCGAGATATTCGAGTGGGCGTCCCGCCTCCTCGGCAGTACGGGCGGTTGCCTTGCGGACTTCTTCGGTGGTCGCCAAGACATAGGCCTTGAAGTCCTTGAGCAGCACCCCGACCTGATAGAGATAACTTTCCATGCCCTTGACGTTAGCCAGCCAACGAAAGGTGCCTCGCAACCGAATGCGATCCCAGCCGTTCAACCTCCCGATGATTTTTTCCGCGTGGCGCTGTATAAAACGAGACATGGCGTTGCTCCTGGTTAAAGGCTTGGCTTCTGCACCAGCCATTTAACCAACCGGACAACGCCATCTCTATTCCCGGAACAACAGAGAAGAGGGGAAGGGGGTGGGGGTCTGGGGGAGGGAACTTGGGGACCGAATGGTCCCTCCCCCCAGTGCACACCATCGGATCTTGCCATCCCGCCATCCCCCTAACCGCAACTCAACGTCTCTTTGGTTGCGGCCTTCGGCCGCGCTAGGGCGTTCCGCGGACCTCGCATCGACGATCCATCGTGGTTCACGGAACGCCACCGAGGGCTTTCCCTACAGAAGAACCGACGGTCATACGCGGAAACTATTCTTCGTGCGTTCTTAACGACGATCGATGCGGAACAGTCGGCGGGCGTTCTCGGTCGTCTGTTTCCCAAAGGCTTCGAGTGAAACACCCCGCTCCTGCGCCAGGCAGGCGGCCGTATGAACCAAGTGCGCGGGCTCGTTGCGCCGGCCGCGCAACGGATGAGGCGAAAGGTAGGGGCTGTCCGTCTCGATCAGAATACGGTCGTCGGGGATGCTTCGTGCCACGGCTCGCAACTCGGCCGATTTTTTGAACGTCACCATGCCGGCGA
>DASZPA010000373.1:0-16017 GCA_035550555.1 Fimbriimonas sp. | reverse complement strand
TGCAAACGCTAGCGCTCACCGGGAGCTGCCGTTGTACAGTATCTGGGTTGGAATCGCTGAGGATTCGGTTGCTGGGCGGATTTTCGTTGGCGTTGGGAGGCGTTCCGATAGCGCCTCCCAAGTCGCGAAAAGCCCAATCGCTCGTCGCGTTCCTTGCTCTCCATATTGAGACGGCCGTCTCGCGCGAGCAGGTAGCCGTGGCCCTTTGGCCCGATAAAGAGGTTGCTGTAGCGCGTTTCAACCTTCGGCAGTGCTTGGCAGCGCTTCGCAAGGAATGCCCAAGCCTGTCGCCTTTTCTACTTGCCCCGGACAGGACGACGCTGTGCCTCGATCGAGGCCGGGTCGAAATCGACGTGAGCCGACTTTCGGATGCCACGGCGGACTTCGTTTGCGGACCTCTTCTTGTGGGCTTCAACGACGAGTGGCTCGCTTCACATCGTGCCCGAGTTAACGAGCAGGCAATCGAAGCGCTAGCTTCAGCTTCAGAGGGCGCGGGCGGAGCAAAGGCAGTTCGATATCTGCGCCAGGCCATCGCACTCGATCCTTACAGCGAGCCCTTGCAGAGAAAGCTGTTGCAAGCCTTGGGCGAGATCGGCGATCTGGTGGGAGCCGAGGAAGCGATGCGCCGATACCGGCTATTGCTGCATCAAGAGATGCGCCTGGAACCATCCCCGGAGATGGAGCAAGAGTATCGAACGCTGCTGTGCAAGCCTCGGCCGGCGAACGTACAGCGCGCTCCAAAGCAGACGCATCGATTGCCGGTTCCGCTCACACCCATTTTAGGTCGGGGAGAGGAGATCAAGGAGATCGGCGCCTGTTTCGCCGAGTCCCGGTTGGTCACTCTTCTCGGTCCAGGCGGCGCCGGAAAGACACGTCTGGCAGTGGCGTACGGGGTCGAAGCTCTGGAGGTCTGGCGGCATGGAGTCCGGTTTGTGGACCTTGGCTCCGTTCAAAACGGCGAGGCCGTGTCTCAAACGGTAGCGCAGGCGCTTCAGCTCTCCAAGCGCTCCGGTGAGTCTTGGTCCGATCTCTGTCGAGAGTTTCTTCGGGATAGAGCGGCCCTGCTCATCCTCGACAACTGCGAGCACCTGGTGGAGGCGTGCGCGGATCTGACCGAGATGATCTTGCGGGAAGCAGCGAGTGTGCGGATCTTGGCGACGAGCCGGTTGCCTTTGGCAATTGAGGGTGAACGGCGTTTCCAGGTTCTGCCTCCTGGCCTGCCGGTTGGGACTCCCGTGGAAAACTACCGGCGGTATTCCGCGCTTCAGCTTTTTGAGGACCGGGCTCGAAGCGTATCGCCCGCCTTTTCTCTTCGAGCCTCTAACGTCAACCAAGTGATCTCTATTTGTCGCGAGCTTGACGGAATGCCTCTGGCGATCGAGATGGCCGCTGCCCGCCTAGGTACGTTTTCTCTCGATACGATCGAGCAGCGAATGCCCCAAAAGCTGACCTTTCTGCGCTCTCCGTCGCGATCCGCGCCTCCGCGCCGGCGAGATTTGAACTCTGTCATCGAATGGAGCTTCGACCTGCTCAGCCTCGACGCTCAACACCTCCTGAAGCGACTGTCGCTGTTCACAGGGGGTCTCACGACGGAGGCTGCCTCTTTTCTGTGTTCGGGGAGATTTGAAGACGCGCTGGCCGAGCTCGTGAACGCATCGCTGTTGCGTTTGGATGGAGACAGATACCGGATGTTTGAAACGGTAAAGGAGTTTGCGGAAGTTCAGCTGACAGACACATGCGATGACATAGAGGCGCTCGAAAGAGCCGCCGAATACTATTGCCGAAAGGGACAAGAATTCCATGAGTTCGGACCCGACCAGATCGCCGAGCGATTTCGGCCCGATCTCGATAACCTCCGGATTGTTCTTCAAGGATGTCTTCGTCACCGCCTCACGGAGGCTGGCCTCAAGCTTCTTCTGAGCTCACTCCCGGCGTTTGCCGCGCTGCAGCTGGATGGCGAGGCGGGTTCATTTCTTCGCGAGTTCCTGGCCTCTGACTCACTGGGCCGGAAGTCGCCTCTGCGACTCCGCGCGCTTGCAAGGGCTTCCATCGTGTATCAAAGCCAATACTCCGACTTGGAGCGCGATGAAGCGCGCCGGCTGACCGTCGAGACTTGCCGAGAGCTCAAGAACGTCGCAACGGAAGTTGGCGACCGCGCTGCGTTGGCGGAAGCTCAGCTCAATCTGGGCCGAATCTACTTGTGGTGGCGAGCCGATCTGGCGAAGTCGGAGCTGACTGAAGCTCTCTCCATTTGCGACGACCGCACCCGGCCCTCCATTCTCCGGCTTCTGGGGCAGCATGCCTACGACGCCAAGGATTTCGAGCTAGCTGAAGAGAGCTTCTTGAAGGCTCGGGAGTGCTCCCAACGGGTGGGGAACGTTACGGAGCTGATCCACTCCCTGGGCGCCGAATCGCACCTGCTTCGCGAGATGGGACGAACAGACGAGGCGCTCCAAAGGCTGTTCGAGATCGAATGGATTCTAGAGAGGCGCCTGGACGCTCGCACGCACGCCTTCAACCAGCTTCGCTTCGCCGAGCTTTACTTGGACAGGTGGGATTTCGAATCCATGAAAGTCCCGCTTGAAGCGGCCAAAGCGTTCTTCGGCGCCTCGCGAAAGCGGCTCCATGGATTGCTTATCGATGGGCTTTGCCGATATTTGGCAGCCTTCACGGGCGACTATCCTGCCGTGTTAGCCCAGTTTTCCGATGTCGTAGGGGAACTGGTGCGAAATGGGAAGCTCCACCCTTCCGCCTATTGGCACGGAGCTTGTGTCGAATTCGAAGCGCTGACGCTTACCTTGGCGAAACTGGGTCACGTTGAAGAGGCGCACAGAATGTTTGGAGTTGCCCAGTCTCTTCGCGAAAGGGACTGGGCCTTTCTTTCTCCGGGAGTCAGGCGCCGTTGGCAACAGCTTGCCGAACACGCTGGTCTGGACTCTTCCCACTCCGCTTTCGCTGAGGGCAAAAATCTCGATCCCGACGAGGCGTTCCACGCTGCCCAAAGTTTTGAGCGGAAGATCGCCTCGTTCCTGAAATATCAGCCGCCTTGCAGCACCGACACCGAGTTGTCGCCTCCGTTTGCCACGTAGATCTTGTTCCCCGCCTCGTCCACCGATACACCGGTCGGACTCTTTCCAACGTTGACCGTCGCTACCACCTGGTTGCTGGCTCCATCGACCTGCATGAGCGTTCCCGTCTGCGCGCCTCCGCTCGAGTAGTTGTAGTTGGCGACGTAGATCCGGTTTCGTGTGGCATCGACTCCGATACCCCACGGGTTCGGTCCCACCGTCACCTTGGCGATCTGCTGGTCCAGATCTTTCGAGAGCACGAGTAGAGAGGACGTGTTGTAGAGCGTCGCATAGACGGTACCAGTGGTCGGATTCACGCTTATCACTCCTGAGTTGTCCGCCAGTGTGATCGTCCGAATCTGCGTTAGCGCCGACGTATCGATGACCGAGAGTTGGCTCGTGGAGTAGTTACTGAGGTAGAGCCGATGCGCGCTCGGATTGACGGCCACGGCGTTGGCAACTGTGTCCGTGTTGATCGAGCCAATCAGGTTGTTGGAGTGGGCCGTGTCGTAAATCTCGACGATGCCCTTCAGAGTCTTGGCGTCTTGAACGCTCACATAGAGCCGGCCCGTGGTGATCTCGTAGCCGATGCCAAAGGGGCCACCGACTCCACAGGATTCCGATCTTTCTCCAGGAAGGGACCTTGATGGGGGTCGACTGCGCCCCGGTGGTCTCGTTGAAGACGTAGACGGTGTTCGCCGCACTGGACGAAATGAAGACCACGTTGTTGCCGCGCGTTGACGTGTTTCCATTCGCGACCGAGCTGTTGACGTCCGAGATCGCACCGGGGCAGCTCCAGGTTTGACTCATCAATGTGTGCAAGTCGAGCACACAGAAGTCCATTTTGTTGATATCCGCGCTGGTCACGGCGATCTGGCCGGACGTCGCGTCGAGACTGCAGAAGGACGGATTGTTGGTCGACGTCGAGACCGTGTTCGTCACATGCAGACCTGTTCCGCCGCAGCTTTTGCCGGGGTTGCCAGGCTTGCCAACGGTCTTTCCGGCATCATCCGTTGCGGCCGCTCCCCCGGTACCTGGTCCGTCGCCGTCACCGCCGTCTCCTCCCTTGACTGTGCCGGCCGTATATCTCAATCCGTGAATGACAATCTTTCCCGCGGCGCCGCCATTCGATCCGGGAGTTTGCTTAGCCGCCCCGCATGCTCCAAAACCGTCGCCACCGGCGCCGGCGTTCATGAGGGGGTTGGTAGTCGGCTGAGGAATTGCGCCTCCGGTCTTGCCCGAAAGCGTCACACTGCCGCCCTTGCCACCATTTTCCGCAGCATCCTCTGCGTTTGCTCCCTTGCCGCCGGTTAAGATGTAAGTCTCGACCGGAGCCTCTTGGGCGGGTGTCGCACCGGTGCCGTCTTTGCCCATGTCACCGCCAATCACCGTCGCATCGCCGCCGTCCCCATCGCCTGATCCGCCTTTGCCCGCAACCAGTTTCGCGGAGCCCGGCCAACCTTTGTGCCCGGCACGAATATTGGCGCCCGATGGAGCGGGAGTCATGGAGATCGAGCCTCCGTTTCCACCGTCACCAGTGGTTCCGACTACGTTAATGCCCTTCTTATGGGGTGATGTCTGGTCTGGGGCCGTTACGGTGCAATCTCCACCATCTCCGCCATCCCCCGCGTAAACCGAGCCGCCCACGGTGATACTGGTCGTGGCGACCATCGTAACGTCACCACCATTGCCCCCATTCGAGGCGTGAGCTGTGATCGTGGTCCCGTCATTCACGCCCTTGGTGTCCGTGAAACCTCGGCCGCCGCTGCCTGCGGATACCAAGCCTGAAACCAGAATCGTTGCGGGCGCGGCGGCGTCAGTTTCGCCCTTTTCATTCGCAAATTCGATTGCCGCCGGCGTGCCGATCTCGATCGCTCCACCGTCGCCCCCCGGTAGAGACTGATCCTTTGAGTCTTTGCCCGGAGGCGTATAGATGCCCGAAATCGTAACGCTGCCGGCCCCCCTCGTGCAGACTAAGGCGGTCGTTCCAATTGGAAGGGAAATCCCGCCTGAGACGCTGATACTCGGCCCGCCAATAGAAAACGTGGGGGCGCCTCCGCCTCCCCGCTCAGTGACGCTGGCAGTCGTAGCTGCGGAGGCCTTGATGTTTCCCTTGATTGACAGTGGTCCGCCAGAAATGAGAGTTACCGAGACGCCTTGTGGGACCACGAGAGTTCCGTCGATCTCGATCGCGCCGGTCGAGTTGATCTGAAGATCTCCTGTGACGGTGCGCGTCGTTCCCGCGGGGATCGAGAAATCGGCCGTATTGACGATTCCCGAAAGACCGGCGGCGGGAGAGCTTCCGCCTCCCCCACCACAGCCAAGGACGACGGCCCCGATCAGGGCACCAAGGACGAAACGCTCTAGACGCACTCTCACGCTTCAAGCGTATGAAGCCCTCGTAGTGCGAACGTATAAGATTGGGACCAATTTTCAGCCCGGATGCTAGATGCGTCCGATGAGCTCCGTTGCCATCGCAGGGTTTGACTGTTTGAATCCGCTGATGACATAAAGGAACACGTCCCTCTCACCCTTGGCGGCTGCTCCAAGAGATACGGCCGGCAAGTCGGAAGGCATCTCGCCCGATGCGAGAGTCTTCGCCCGCTCTGCCCACCGATCCAGCTCCTCGGTTGGGTACCCGTTCGAAGCTTCTTGGGTGCCCATGATTCGCAAATATGAGAAGTCGGCCGTGATATCCGGAATCAACGGGTAAGACGAGTCGCCGGAAACAACGATGGCAACGTTGTACTTTTTTGCAAGTTCCACGAACTCCAGGCACTTGAAGCTCTTGTTCCGAACCTCGATGGCATGCCTCATATCGGTGGGCAGATATTTCAGGAACGCTTCGAAATCCTCTGGTTCGAACTTGTTGTGCTCAAACTGCCAGTTAATCGGTCCAAGCTTGGGTCCCAGTTCTTTCACGGCCCCGGTCGCGAACTTTTCGATGCTTTCGCCGGCCTCGGCCAGCACCTTTCGTCCCATGATGTACCGGGGCGCCTTTACTGAAAAGACGAAGTCGTCCGGGGTCTCGTCCCGCCACTTGGCGAAGGTCTCCGGGCTTTGATTCCGGTAGTACGTGCCGTTGATCTCGATCGACGTCAGGTGCTTTGCCGCATACGCCAGCTCGTCCTTGTGGGGCAGGCCTCCGGGATAGAAGACCCCCCGCCAAGGCTCATAGGTCCATCCGCCAACCCCGACTCGAATCGCCATGCTGACGATTATGGCGATATGCTTGCGAAATGCCCCTCTTAGGCGAACCGCCAAGTGCGACGCAGGTTGCCGCCCGCCTGCTCATCTTGAGGCAGGTTTACATCATCGGCGACATCGCGCCTCGCCAGGAGATGTTGGCGGAGATGCAGCAAGAGCTCTCGCCTGGTGAGTTCGTGGAGGCGGTGGTCGAAATGCAGCAGGACATGACCGAGTGTTGGGGCGCGCTTCAGGAACCCGAGATCCAGGCCGAGCTGTCCCAAAAGGAAATCCAACTGAGGCAAACGCCTGCTGACATGATAACGCACCGCCAAATCACGGACGCTTTCTGGCGCATCGAGAGCGCGCAGGTATTGATGTGGTGCCTGGGCCTTATGGACGAGCTGCCACCTTACGACACTCCAGCCGACGAGGCGAACCTTCGGGCCCCTGTTTTTCGAAGCCACCGGCAGCTTATGGACCAAGTGAAATTGAGGCCCTTGATAGAGATGGAGAAGGCTCGCGATCTTGCCGAGATATGGCATTGGCGCAGCCGCGAACGAGAGCTAGACGAAGCGAAGGGCCGAATTTCAGAGCCTTCCGAGTGGCTGGATCGAGCGTTGAGAAGGCTTGAGGAGGCCGCGCGCTCTTGCGCGGGCGACCGAGTCCCAGAAGCATGCCTGCCCCAGTCGTCGACAGGGACTTCGCAGCGCAGGGAAAGGCGTATCGCGACCTCACCGATGACGAATGGAGCGAGGTTCAATCCATCTCCATCGAGCGCCACCTCGCCTTGAATTGGGTGTGCGGATACGCGCCGAACAACCGTTGGGAAGAAACGCGAACCGATACCTAGTCACGCCAATCCTTAACAGAAGCAAGCAGGAATAAGCTGCCTCTCTCTTGCATAATTCGGTGGAGGAAATTCCATGCCCAAGTATCTAATTGAAAGAGAGTTGCCTGGAGCCGGCAAACTGTCGGCCGAAGACCTTAAAGCCGTGTCGCAGAAGTCGTGCAGCGTCCTGAGAAACCTTGGTCCCGAAGTTCAGTGGCTGCAGAGCTACGTCACGGATGACAAGATCTACTGTGTCTACATTGCCCCCAACGAGGATGCTGTCCGCGAGCATGCCCGCCAAGGGGGATTCCCAGCCAACAGCATCTCCCAAGTGCGCTCGGTGATCGATCCGACAACGGCCGAGTAGAGCCGTCCTTGGGAGGCCCCTCCGGCACATAACGCGGGCCTCCCACCAGGGTCGGTACTTGTGCAGGGCACGAACGGAATAGCTCTCGTCTATAATGAGGGCGCGCGTCGGCGCGCTACCCGTCCGCGGGAAGGGCAGAAGCCCAGCCGGACCAAAAACAAAAATCGTTGAACTAACTTTCAGCCTGCACGAAGCGGACGCCAGGCGACACGAGAGGAAGTTCATGCCCCATAAGCACCTACCCCAGCATCCCAATCTCGCCCACCTGCGTAACCAAGCGCGCGACCTGATGAAGGGACATCGCGAAGGCGACGTGGCGGTCCTACAGCGCATTCGCGAGTTTCATCCGGAGCTCCTCCGCCTCACCGACGCACAGATAACCGCGAGGGCCTTCCGTCTGGCCGACGCCCAGCTCACGATTGCGCGGGAGTATATGTTCGAGAGCTGGCCGAAGCTGAAGGCTTCGATCGAGTCGGGCAATGTGCCCGATGAGAGCGTCCCGCTCGAAGACCGGATCACCGATCCAACCTTCAGGGAAGCTGTGCGCTTGATCGATGTCGGAAACGTCGAGGATCTCAGGCTGCTTCTTCGCCAGCACTCCAATCTGGCCAAGCAGCACGTCTTCTTCAATGCCAGCGGCTATTTCGGTCGCCCCGGACTGCTTCAGTTCGTTGCCGAAAACCCGATCCGCCAAGAGGCAATGCCGAATGCGGTCGAAACCGCCAAGGTCATCATCGAAGCGGGCGCGACCCGCGAGGACATAACCGATACTCTGGGCCTCGTCGCAACCGGCAGAGTCCCACGCGAACAAGGCGTTCAGGTCCCTCTCATCGACCTGCTCTGCGACCACGGCGCTATCGTGGGGAGCCTTCTGGGAGTGCTGGCTCATGGGGAGTTTCAAGCTGCCGAAGCACTCATCCGGCGAGGGGCTCGCGTCACTCTGCCAGTCGCGGCAGCCCTGGACCGATGGCCAGAGTTCGAGTCGCTGCTTCGGTCAGCCTCCGATGAAGACCGGCACCTTGCGCTCGCCCTCTCCGCACAATTTGGGCGAACGCGTATGCTTCGGCGACTGCTCGAAGCCGGCGAAGAGCCGAACCGCTACAATCCGCCGGGCGCGCACGCGCATTCGACGCCGTTGCATCAGGCCGTCATCCACGAACACTACGAAGCTGTGGAGATTCTGCTTGAAGCCGGTGCGAGAACGGACATCCCCGACACCATCCACCACGGTACCCCGATCGGTTGGGCGCGCTATGCGAATCTGCCTCATATGGAGAAGCTGTTGGAGGGAACCGCTTGACTTTGCTTAAGGTTTAACGGCTGCTACCCTACCTCATAATCCGCTTGGGATCGTTTCGTAGTGGACAATGGATATGTAACAGGTAATCCTTGCTGATAACTGCAGGATGAGAACCGGGAGTGCGTAGGTCAGGTATGGCAGACTATTGGGCATACTCCTCTGTTGGTCCAGCGGACATAGGGCTTTAGCCGTGAGCCTCGGGCTCCTCGAGGTGTGTTCCAGGCGATCACCTGAATCGCGGAGCTCGATAGCGCGAAACTCCTTGAGGCGGTGGCCCCGTAGGCTGTGCCTTGGGTACATAGACCCAAGCTTCCGGAAGGCGAAATAAGTCGCAACCGCGACGGGGACACGCCTTGTCTCAAGCTCGAGGACATACGAAAGATGAATCAAAACGCGAGCATTGGAGATGGCATTGTCGTGTTGTCAATAGCGGCCGCCATCTTTGGCTACTACTACCTGAAGTTTCGCGAGAGGCAGCGGTACCTGGAGATTCTCCACGAGGAGCGTCTCGTGGCCGTCGAGAAGGGAATCCCCTTGCCGGAGCTGCCATTCGAACCCTTGTTCGTCAAGACTTCGCGGCCGCCCGATTTCCGCGTGGTGATGCTGATCGGAATGGTCTTACTCTGCTTCGGGCTCGGATCGACCTTGGCGATGTTGGTCACTCCCGGCGCCCGAGCCTATTGGGCGGCTCCACTTCCTATATCGTTTATCGGTGGCGGCCTGCTGATCGCTTTTGCCGCAAGCTTCCGGTCGGAAAGTGGACACTGAAACGTCGGACGAGGACCTGGTACTCCGCTATTGCGACCAGAGAGATGAGCAAGCCTTTACGGAGCTGGTGCGTCGCTATCGCGAGCCGGTATTCCGGTTGGCGGCTTCGGTGTTGGGGCCCAAGTTCCTAGGAGAAGCGGAAGAGGTGGCGCAGGAAGTCTTCTTGCGCGTCCACCACTCGCTGCCAACCTTTCGCAGAGAATCAAAAGTCGGATCATGGATCTATCGTATCGCCTACAACGAAGCCCTGAACCTGAAAGCAAGGTCGCGCTATCGCGTACCCCATTACAGCTATCAGGCAGGGATTGAGATGTTGCCGGAAAGTTCGACGGATCCGACCTACGAGCTGATTCGCGATCAGGTGTTATCTGACTGCCTGGTCCACCTACCGGAGATCTATCAGTCCGCGCTTCGGCTCTACTACTGGATGGAGTACAGCGTCGAGGAGATCTCCACGCTCCTGGCAGTTCCGGAGAACACAGTCAAGTCTTATCTTCATCGTGCACGACAGCTATTGCGGGCCATGTTGGAAAAGAAAGGGTTTATAGATGAGTAATCAAGACAAGATTGAAGAGGTGCTTCGCAAATCGATGCCTGGCACGGCCGTTCCAACGTTATCGCCAGATTTCGACCGCCATCTGACAAGCCGGCTGAAGCCCCGGAGCCTGAGTGTCTCGATGCGCTCCTTGCTGATCGGATACGCGGCCTTTGCAACTACCGCCTCCTTCGGTGCTATGGTGTCGTCTGGGTTGCCTTGGTGGCTGGCGGCCCTCGCGACGCTTATTTCCCTGATGGTTGCAGTCGTGGTCGGCAGGTACTACTTGCGACTTCCAAACCGGTAAGGGTCTGGGACTGGGTCGTCAGTCGGCCTTTTCGTGGTTCGGAGGTCGCACCGCAAGACGACGGACATTGCGGTTGGTGACTGGAGTAAAGGCCCGGTGCGTCGCCACGCTAGTTGCAGTTGTTGCGGAGATCGGCTTTCGAGCGGCCGGTCGTCGGTCGGCATGGGCGGCCGGCGCCGCGCACGATACGGGGTGCATTGGAGCGCACCTCAATCCGAACGGCTCCCACACCGCTTGCAGGGTTGGCCCGGAGAAACGGATGGTAGGCTTCCCCAAGGTGGATCGGATGCCCCCAACCATCCTCCAGACCACCCCGGGAAGAGGGGTTGTGGCAGCCTTCCGACCGGTGACCCGCTCCAAAGCAGCAGCCTCACGAATTTCCGCCGCAATTGTGCCGCACTTGCCGTCGCCAGGCCCCTCTCCACGCTCCCGCCGATTAGGCTGATTCATATGAGTAGGAAAAGCGACGCATACTTGATAAAATCACGGTTTTATCAAATCGTCGTTGGAGCCTGAGAAATAACCTGCTATAGTTAATTCCAAGCCCTAACGTTGGTTAGGTGCTTTGTGGATTAGCCATGAAAAATAAATATGCAGCGTTCACGCTTATTGAACTGCTGGTTGTAATTGCCATTATCGCAATTCTCGCAGCCATTCTTTTCCCCGTCTTCGCTCAGGCCAAAGAAGCCGCGAAGAAAACGACCTGTCTCAGCAACGAGAAGCAATTGTCTCTCGGCGTCATGATGTATCAGAACGACTATGACGACGAGTGCATCATGGCCTCGACTGACACGTTCACCTATCGCACTGACGGTAGCGTCTATCGTAACTGGGCGCCGTGGGGCAGACTCGCTCAGCCCTACATCAAGAGCTACCAGCTCTTGCTTTGCCCGGACAACAAGTCGAACGGCTTCATCCTCTCGGCGAACCCAGAGGCTCGGTCCGAAATCTATGCCGGCTATGGCTACAATTACGGCTACCTGGGCACCTACGGAGGATCCGATCCGAGCGGACTGGGCGACTACATCTGGAACCCGATTCCCGCCACCTCGGTGAATCGACCTGCGAACACGGTCATGTTCGTCGAGAACGTCGGCGAGAACTTCGCGACTGCCGATCACAACTTCGTTTGGAATCAGCCAATCGGACCGATCGTCGATCCTCCCGACGCATGTCTGAGCGACAAGGTGTTCTGGGCTCCCGGCTGGGGAAACCAGATCGACATCACCCAGTTCTACGACTATCCGGGCTACGGCGGAGTGAGCTGGAAGCACGGCGGCGACGCCTTCGTGCGAGGCGTCCTTCCAACGGGCGGCGCGAACACCAACTTCGAAGATGGTCACGCGAAGTTCTTTAAGGTTGGCGGCCTAGCCGACGGAACCAACTTCAATCCGAACCAGGACGGTTGCCAGGTCTATCAGGTCGACAAATCCAGATACCTCTGGGATCCTCGAAACTAAAAGACTCGTGCTCTACATCCCCTGCTCGCCCCATCAAGGTTGAGTGGGGGATTTTTGCGATTTGAAATCCATGTTGAAACGAAATAGCCTTCTTTCGATTGCCGTGATGCTTTTTGCCGTCGGAGTCGTCGGGTGCAATAACAGCGAGACCGAAGCTGTCGACAAACCTCTGATGAAGGACGCACCTCCTCCTCCTCCTAGGCCGAACAAGCCGGTTCTGCACCCGTCTGGTGGCGGCGGAGGAGGGCCTGCGGCGCCCAAGGGCGGCGCCACCAAGGGAGCAGGCGCTCCGGAGTAGAGGCAGACGGCTCCGGGTCCTGCGGAGGCTACGGAGGGTAACGATCCTGTGCGCCTGCCGGCCCTTGGGAACTGCTCTGAGCTTCTGTCGAACGTGACGGAAGGCAGAAGCTCCGGTTTTCGGCGGAGCCGGTGATTAAGACCCGGGTGGTCAAGTTTGCCACTTGGCCGCTTGACCCTTGGACAAGCCGTTCGTTCCTCGGAGCTTTGACACCATGTCCATTCAGCACATGGAATACGATGTGGCCATCATCGGCGGCGGGCCTGCGGGTTCCACCGCAGGCACACTCCTGCGCAAGTACGCGCCTGAGATGAGGGTTGCGATCTTCGAGCGGGAGCGGTTTCCCCGTGACCATGTGGGCGAGAGCCTTCTGCCGACCACCTCCTCCGTGCTGTACGAGATGGGCGCGTGGGACGAGATCGAAAAGGCGGACTTTCCCGTCAAGATCGGCGCGACTTACAAGTGGGGAAGGGCTGACGAGCTTTGGGATTTCAACTTTCTGGCGGTCGATAAATACGAAGAAGAGCCGCGGCCCGCTCCTTATGCCGGGCAGCGGGTTTTTACGTCTTTCCAGGTGGACCGGTCCATCTACGACGACATCCTCCTGAAGCGCGCGGCGCAATCCGGTTGTGACGTCCACCAAGAGACTCAGGTCTCAAAAGTTCTTACGGAGGGGAGCCGAGTCACCGGATTGCAGCTCTCAAACGGCGGCGCCGTCGCCGCGCAGTGGTACCTGGATGCAAGCGGCCATTCCGGCATCTTGCGCCGGGCACTTGGGGTGGAAGAGCAGATCAACACCTCGCTCAAGAACATCGCCATCTGGGACTACTGGCAGAATGCCGAGTGGGCCGTCCACATCGGCGTCGGCGGCACGCGAATCCAAGTCCTGTCCTTGGGTTTTGGCTGGATCTGGTTCATCCCTTTGGGCCCGACCCGGACGAGTGTTGGGCTTGTCCTCCCGGCCTCCTATTACAAGGAGTCCGCGAAGCGCCCCGAGGAGCTCTACTTGTGGGCTCTCCAGCAGGAGCCTCGCGTGGCCGCCCTCCTCAAAAACGCGACCAGCGAGAATCACCTCTTCACAACCCGGGACTGGTCCTTTGTGGCGTCGCAGACCTGCGGCCAGAACTGGTTTCTGGTTGGGGAAAGCGCCGGATTCGCCGATCCGATCCTTTCAGCCGGTGTAACCATGGCTCACATGGCTGCTCGCGAGTGCGCTTACACGATCGTCGAAATCGGCCGGGGTCAGCTGGACCGAAGGTGGCTGAAGAGCGAGTTCGACAGACGCCAGAAAACCCGCGTGAACCAGCACATCCGCTTCGCCGACTACTGGTATGCAGGCAACGGCCTGTTTTCCGAGCTCCAGGAGTTCACTGAAACGATCGCGGACGACGTCGGACTGAGGCTCAGCCCAGCCGAGGCGTGGGACTGGATCGCACGGGGCGGGTTCGTCGACGAAGACACCGTTGCCGGCACGAGCTTCTTCAGCCTCCGCGCGGTCGAGGCGATCGGGGGCTTTATTACCGGCGCGGGTTACAAGTCGCCGCTCGAGCTCTGCAACGTCTTCGAGCTCAACCTAAAGGGCGCCGAGCAGTTCGTCAAGGCGCAATACCAGGACGGAAGGATCATCCAGAAGCCGGGCTACAGGCGCGACGGGAAGGTCTTGCCGTTGGAAGGGACCTACAAAGCGCTGGTTCAGATCCTCACGCAGGTTCGGCGAATCGAAGACATCAACACGGCGCTCAACCGTCTAGCGGCGCAGTACGGCAAAGAGGCTTGGTTCAAGCCGATCGAGCGGTACGCATTCCAGGCTCTCGAAGCGCTCGTCAACGACGGTTGGGTCAAAGCGAGCTTCGATCCCAACGCCCCAGTCATGAGGCCCTTGCCGAAAGACGCCTACGCTTTTCAGCTCAACACGGATGAGTCGCCGAACTGATCGCCAGCGCTCAGGACGTGCCCGTCCGGCTCACCGGTTCCCGCGGCCTTTAATTGGAAGCCGGAGGGCTCCGGTCCATCCAGACTCTGATCCAATCCACCACCAGGCGTTGGGGAAAGAGGGTCGAAGCTTCAGGACTGCCAGGAAAGTTGCCCCCGACCGCCAAGGTCAGCAGTAGGAATTGAGGCTTGTCGAACGGCCAGGGGTGCGGCGCAACGTCTTTGGCCTCGACCTTGTGAAAAGGTTTGCCATCGAACGTCCATATCATGCGGTTTGGGGTCCACTCGAGCCCGTAAGTATGGAACTGGGTGCTGAGCGTGTCGTAGTGGATGCGACCTTGTCGCGCGTCACGACCCGTGTAACCGGGACCGTTCAATGTGCCGTAAACCGTTGTCGGAGTCTTGCCGACGAACTCGCAGATGTCGGTCTCGCCGCAGGCGGGCCATCCGACGGATTTGATGTTCGATCCGACCATCCAGAAAGCAGGCCAAATCCCTTGACCACTCGGCAGCATCATTCGCGCCTCGAACCGCCCATACCTTTGTTCGAACCGCCCCTGCGTGGTCAGCCTCGCGGATGTGTAGTGGTAACCCTCCCGCTCCTCCTTGCGAGCCTCTAGCACCAGATGGCCCTTGCCATCGAGAAAGGCGTTCTCATCCCCGTCGGTGCAGAACTCCAGCTCCTCGTTTCCGAACCCGCCTCCTCCAAGGTTGCGGCCCCAAACCTTCGGATCGGGCGCCAGCCCGGCTTTGCCGTCGAACGACTGATCCAGACTCAGGACCCATCTCGGTCCGATCGCAGCCGAGGCCAGAACTGCGAGGGCGAAC
The DNA here is from genome assembly GCA_035550555.1 of Fimbriimonas sp. GTDB lineage: Bacteria > Armatimonadota > Fimbriimonadia > Fimbriimonadales > Fimbriimonadaceae > Fimbriimonas. The sequence goes on along the minus strand of DASZPA010000373.1, from coordinate 1,136 downwards.
ATAGGCCTTACTTTACACGAGCGGCCTCTAGGACTTGAGGATGACGATGTAGCCGCTCCCCTTGTACGTCTGCGTAAACGCAGCGCTTCCGCTCCCTTCGGAGACGTCGACATGGGCGATGAAATGCCCGCCGGGCAGGCCGGTCTTCTTGGTAACGGTAAGGCTCCCTATGTTGTCGGTGGCAGGACTGACGAACCGAAAATTGCCGACTGCCAGATCCGATAGGATCGAACCCGGCATGGTGAAGGATCCTCCCTCGAAGTCCGAGTCCGCCGCGACGAGTGCCCTCAAATAGCCTTGCGGAATGTATCCCGACAAGACGCCGTCCTTCTTTGTGTAATTGAGGCTGGGCATCGTAGCGGAGGAGTAGGTTCCCGGCGCGATTCCTCCACCGCAACAGGTCGAGCCGCTATCCGCGACAAGCTGCCAGCCGCCTGGCTGCGTAATCTGGATGTTCGTGGTCGCATTGGCGATCGATGCGCCTTCAGAGTTCAGAACGTCGACTCGGATGAGGTCGACTTCGGCCTGGGATGGGTCCACGCCCGAGCCGGCCCAGTAGGTTATCGTTGGAGTAGTGGTATCGACAGCCGTGTCCGAGCCAGGCGTCCCGCTGAAGATAGAGGAGTTCACCAGATCCTTCCCGCCTGGCGTAAGGGTCCACCGAAGCTTTCCCCCTGTTGGGATGCCCCCTCCCACGTTCACAGAGATCTGATATTGATTTCCGGCCTTCGCAACGGTGGGTGTCGAGCTGGGGAAGGTGACCGCGGCGCCCACCGTGATGGGAGTCTCCGTCCGCGCCAGCACATCGTTTCTCTGATTCCGAACTTCGACAGTCAGGGTGTCCGTCTCCGACGTCTTGGGAGCGACAAATGTCACGCTTGGAGTGGTCGTCGTCTGGGTCGATGCCCCGCCGACCGTGCCGCTTCCCGTTACCGTCCAGACGTACTTCGCGTCCGGAGGCTGGCTGCCACCAACGGTCACGGTGAACTGTTTTGTTGCGCCTTGCGCGAGGGTCGGCGCATACGGTGTGATCTGGGCCGGCGGGAAGAAGGTGACGGTCGTGCCCGCCTCACCGATCTGCACCGCCGTTCCCGAGCTGATGTCGTAGGCAACAACCCTCATGTGCACGGGCTTCG
>DASZPA010000372.1:0-11534 GCA_035550555.1 Fimbriimonas sp. | reverse complement strand
CGAATCGGTTCGCATATCGGACGACGGCGCCCTCGTCGACGAGAATCACCGCGTCTGGGGCGTCGTCCAGGATCGCCTGATCCAGCCTTTCGATCTCCGAGTCCGAGTTCTCCAGCGCCTCGACGAGGCGTGAGTTTTCGCGGTGCAGAGAATCCAGCTCTTCGTCGATTTGGGCTCGAAGAACAGTGGCGACCAGCTCAGTGCGGCTGTAGGGGCCGATCTTGACTCGAACGCGGCCCCAGTACGTTCCCACCGTGGCTTCACTGATGCCCAGCCTCGCAGCGATCTGCGCGTCCGTGTGTCCATCCGCCGCGAAGCGGATCAGGTCGCTCTCGCGCTGCGAAAGCGTCGGCTTTCTATCTGAACGCCGCATCACGCTGTCCCGCCGTTCGGGCCGTCCGGTTTTCCCTTGGCTGCTCCCGTTTTGCCGGCGCATCGGTGGCGCAGGAGGCTTGCGAACTCGCCTGCGATGACTCGCCGCGTTCGAGGGCCGGCTGCTCCGCCGCTCTTACGAAGCAGATGATGAGGGACTCTGCCGAGTTCTCCAAGGTCGAAAGCGTGGCCTGGATGGGGAATTCCTCCCCGGATTTGTGAAGTGCCGGCGTCTCCATATGCTCGCCCATGACATGCCGTCCCCTCAACTCCAAGTAGTCGGCGCGATGATGCCGGTGGACGTCGCGATACCGGACCGGGATCAGCATATCCAGCTCCCGGTTGGTCAGTTCGCCGCCGGCGTAGCCGAAGAGCGTATGGGCCTTTCTGTTGGCGAACGCGATTTTTCCATCGGCTCCGACCAGAAAGATGGCGTCCGGGGCATTCTCCAAGATCTCGTGGTTAGAAGCCACGAGCTTGTTGGCGCCGCTGCCATTGAGCTGAGCGACCAGGGCCCCGTTCTTCTCGCGCAAGGCATCCAGGGAAGCCCGCTGTTCGGTTTGAATGACCATGGCCACCAGCTCCGTCCGGCTGAACGGACCAAGTTTGATTCGGACACGCCCCCAGTAAGTGCTAACGGTAGCCTCGCTAATGCCGAGCTTGTGTGCGATAGCCGTATCTGTCAGGCCCTCCGAGGCGAATTGAACCAGCTGCCTTTCTCGTTCCGAAAGACTGAACCGCGATCTGGTCTTTTCTAACATCTGTTTATCTCCTGGTCGTCTAAATGCCCAAGCAGGAATCTAAAGCTTCTTGATTGTCTAAAGCTGTCGTCGGGGAGGCTTCGGCGAGGGAAATAGTGTTACGGACACTAAGTAATCCTTTAGCTGTTGGCCTTTCAAAACGCCTGACTAAGATCACTGCTCGCCAAGACCTGCAGGTCTCGAAGAATCAAATCCAGTCTATCGCCACTAGTGTTTTGGCCTCGTAAAACTTTCAGCCACGATAAGGATATACGCTTAATAACGCAATTCTGAGTGCACATGGAAAGTATGCCCATCATGTGTCTACTATTCGGCTTCCGAGGGCTAGCCGTCCTGCTTTGTGGGGGCTAGAAATGGAAGAAGCGCCGTCTCAGAGAAGAAACGGCGCCCTCGCCGGCGTTATCTTCGTGCGAGCACTACGCGCGAACGATAAGGATCGAGTGAGGCTCGCCCACAACTTGGTGGATCGCCGTGCTGCCGAGGAGGACACGCTTCCAGAGTCCGTGGCCCTTGGCGCCAAGGATCAGCAGCTTGGCGCCCCTTGCGACCATCGTCGAGCGGATCGCGTCATGGACATCCGCCTTGGCCACCGTCGCGCTGGCAGAGATGCCCTTTTGGCGGATCTTTTCGGCGACGCTTTCGGTTTTTTCGCATAGCCGCTCTTCAATCAGCTTGTCGACCTCGTCTTCCGCGATCACCGTCGAGTTGCTTGCCAGGAGCCTCTCATCGCCCGAGACCTGGTAGGCGGTGAGAACCTCGATGTGCGTGAGGCCACCGAAGTTCCAATTTAGCAGCTTCTCGAGACAACTGTTGGAGTATTCGGAGTGGTCGGTTGCGAAGACGGCCGTAAACGGGCCTTTCGGATGATGGTGACTTCGGACGATCAGCACGCTTTGCTCCGCCCCCGTGGCCAGGTTCAGGGCGACGCTGCCGCCGAATAGCCTAGTCATCTCACCCTTGGGCTCGGAGCCGATCGCAATCAGGTCGTACTTGTCGACGGTCGCGGTGTCGGCGATCATCGACGACGGGTATCCGTTGACCAGGATCTCCTCGCACCGGAGGCCCCGATCCTTTGCTTCGTTGTAAGCCCGGTTGAGCAGCTTGCGCGCGCCGCTTCTGAGCGTCTCCGTCAAGGTTCCGGTGTCGTAGGCATAGAGCTCCGGGTAGACCGCGAACGTGCTCGGAACGGGGGCGACGGCGTGGATCAGCCCGACCTGCAGATTCGGCGGCTGCAGGCTCTGTAGGCAGTCGAACACGGCTTTGTGAGCATCGCTCTCATCGACAGGTACTAAGGTTTTCATTGGTTCTCCGGTTTTTGGTAAACGGCCGGAACTCACGTTTCCGGCGATGAAGTCGGTAGCGGCCGTCGTCCCTTGCGGTCGATCTCGATTGACCAGGGACGTTCGGCCGAAGCAGCGGTCAGCTCAACCGGACTCCCGGCAGCACGAAATGCTCTTCTGGGTATCCGTCTGAAACGCCGGCTTCGTCGGTCCGTTTGGGATAAAGCGACATGATTTGGGACGCGCTGAGGTCTCCGGCGCCATCTCCAAATTCGGCGAGCGTCTTCAGAAGGTCTGCCTGGGTGATGAGACCAACCTGTTGGACTCCGTTCATGACACCAACGCGATCCAATCCTTTGGTGATCATCAGCATGGCAACCTGCCTTGTGGAAGCCAGCATGGGCACGGTCGATTGAGGCGCGGGGTTCATACCAGGGCCACCTCTTCGGGAGTCACGAAGGTATCGACCGGCCGGCGGGGAAGATGGTCTGCCTCCGGGGCGATCGCGACTCGAAGAATGGCCTGCGGGTACTTGTCGGTCGACATGACCCTCCGCAGGTCGTTGCGAATGCCGGGCAGCTCGAGCGGCTGGTTGAACAACTCGCAAGCAAGGCCAAGGTAGGACGCCCGGAGGAGGACGCTGGAAAGAGCCTGTCCAGCGTCGAGCCAGTCTTTTGTGAGGTCGTGCGGCGTGAGCAAGATTCCCAGAGCCGGGGCCGTGATCGCCTTGCGCTTGCCGATCTTGGCTTCCTTGTCTCCAAGGTAGGTGTGGCCGACCACCCAGGGCGCGAATATCGACTTCAGGCCGCCGAGGCCCAGCGTGCTCGCCGGAACTCCTTCGAACTCCTGAATGTCGTTCGCGTGGACCCAGGACGCAAGCTCCTTTCGGTAGCCCCGGTCGGAGAAGAGCCTGCGATCCGCTTCCGCCACCATGTCGGCGATGGTGCGGCGCAGCTCTCCGTGACCGATCCAGACGAGCTCGCAGAGCGAATCCGCCGCGGATGAAGTCAAGTCGTGAAGCATCGTTGGGCTCACCCGGTACCCCTCATCCATCTTGGCGATGCTGTGGCGCCGCTCGATTTGCGACATCAGCATCATGTCGAGCGGAGAGGTTCTGCACTCGCCCACGCAAGAGATCCGGATGAGAAGGTCGGGGTTTTTGAAGTCGTTTACATATTCGACTTTGGGCTGGAGGCCTCGGAACCTCATCGCCAGGGCGAGGCGGCTGGCCACCGCTCCCGCGCTCATTGCCAGCTCGCGTCCCTCGGGATCGGCCACAGGCAGCGACTTGGAGTCGTCGGCGTAGACGTCGACTCCGTTGTCATGGATCTGGAATCTCCAAGGCTGCGTGTTCAAGCTGGATGGCGACAGAATTGCGAATCTCAACAGGACGTGCAGCTTCTGTTCCACGCTCAGTGGAGAGAGGTTCTCGTAATCGCTTTGCTGCGGATGAAATTGGCTCATTATCTTGCTCCTACCGACCTCCGGGGTCTCTGGCCTTATCATCCAACCGGAGCGCGCTACTCCACCAGTCGCGATTTAGTTGTCACAGGTCGGGCGTCCTGAGAAAGTACGACACTCGCCCTGATCTTATGAGACGTGAAGGTTCCGACTAGCCGCTCGTCCCGGTTCTTAACGATGTAGACAGAGTGGTCTAGTTCCTGCGTGTCTTCAACGGGTTCGTCTTCGTATGCCCACCGGGGCTCGGCCATGATTTCTTCGAGCCTGGTTGCTTTGGAGGAGCGTTCGTCCAAGAATCCGTTCCTGATGATGTCCTGGATTCCGACAGAGCCGACGACTTGTGAACGATTGGCGACGATGATGGCCTCGACGCCGGCTTGATTCATCACGAGCGCGGCTTCGTATACCGAGGTTTCCGGTTCAAGAATCCTCACCTTCTCTGTCATCAGCTCGTGAAAGGTCATAGATCCTGTTAAGCCGGCGGGGCGCAAACAGCGTTTGTCGCCCCGCCGGAAGTGGTCGATGGTCTCAGGCGATGGGTATGCGCTTTCCTGGGACAAGATTTCGTTTGGGAACGGTGACCGTCAGCACCCCGTCCGCAAACTTTGCGTCGATCTCCTCGGGTCTCAGGTCGGCATCCAAGCGAAACGACCGCTGGAAGCTTCCGAACTGGCGCTCGCGGCGCAGGTAACCCTGCTGGCTCTCTTCTTTCGATTCCTCGCGTTTCCCTCCGATTGTGAGGGTGTCACCCTTCATCACGACCTCAACGTCCTCCTTTCGGACTCCGGGCAGCTCGCACTGGAACGTGTAGTTCTTATCGGACTCCTTGATGTCGACCGCGGGAGACCAGCTCTGGACCCAATTGTTCGGCATTTCGAACAGATCGTCGAAGATCGTTGGAAAGCGATCAAGAGCGCGCGTGGGCTGATTAACTAAAAGGCTCATTCTATTCCTCCACCGTGTAGGAGCCTATGGGCTCTACTCACACAGATAAGTTAACTTAGAACCTCTTGAAATGCCAGTCAACATTTGGTTGTTAAATAAAGGCTGTCCGAGAAAGATTGTCAGTGAAACGGATGACATTCTTTGGGACCAGCCTTTCTTGTTAAGCGGCAAAAGCTCCCATCTTGTGCTGAAGCTCTTTCTTCGCACGCCAGATCTTGCTCTTCACGGTTCCCAAGGGAAGCGCCAGCCGGTCCGCAATCTCGTTGTATTGGCATCCGTCGCCGTAGACCATCGAGAGCAGGTCTCGCTTCTCGTCGTCGATTCTGTTCAGATATCTTCGAATCAGCTCGACTGGCTCGGTGTCTTCGAACAGGGGCTCGTAAGAATCGTTCCAGTTTGGGTCTTCGACGATCGCCTCCATCATAGGCGCGCTGCCGTAGGCTTGCTCGATGGTCATGTGACTGTGCCGCTGCTCTTTGCGCTTGATGTCGATCGCGCAGTTCTCGACAATTCTGCCGAGCCAGGACGAGAACTTGGCTTCGGAGCGGTAAGTGCCCGCAGACCTGAAGACTCGGATGAGTGCCTCGGTGACGATGTCCTCCGCGGCATCCACGTCGTGAGAGCTTTTGAGAGCCAGCTTGTACATCAGGCTTCGGTATTTGTTCGTCAGCCGTCGAAAGGCTTCTTGGTCGCCGGCTGCCGCCTTTTGCAGCAGCATCGCTTCCGTGGCGCCCGCGAAGCTGTTGTCGTCTTTCTTACAGGTCATTTGTCGTGTCGTGTTCTCGGTCTTCATTTCCTTCCCGCTCCTGGAAGTAGCATCCGATACCTTGCAACCCACTGACTAGACCTGTTTTTGCGTCATAGATTTCCTGTCGTGTCTTTGAACGACAACAGAGGAGCGCAATGCTTTGGCTGTACGGGAAAACACTGACTACCCTTTATGAGAAGAGAGGGCCATATTAAGCAGCGAGGGTCGCGTTCATCGCCGGCTAAGGGAAAACCAACTATTCTGTTAGTTTGATCCGCCAGACCCTGCAGAACAAGGACAGCGCTGAGCAATGAATACGATCTATCCACCTATGAACAGGCGAGAAGAAGGGCAAGGGTATCGATTGCTGATCTCCATGGCCAAGGGTCTTGAAGCAGCTCGGACGGCGGTCGTTTTTCCGGCCGACTTTGAATCGCTCAGGGGAGCCGTCGAGGCTTCGGCGGCCGATCTGATCGAACCGGTCTTGATAGGTCCGGCGGAAGAGATGCGGGAAGTGGCAAAAGCCAACGGTTTGGATATCGCATCGTTCGAACTGGTGGATGCCCCAGATGCGTGCACTGCCGCCCAGAAGGCCGTGAGTCTCGCGAGAGCGGGAGATGTGCACGCCCTCATGAAGGGCGCCCTCCATACAGACACGCTGATGCATGCGGTTGTGGATCCTGAGCGCGGGTTGAGGACCAATCGAAGGATCAGCCACGTCTATGCGATCGATGCGCCGATCTATCCGAAGGCGCTGTTCATTACGGATGCCGCTATCAACATCTATCCGACACTCTCGGACAAGGCGGACATCGTTCAGAACGCGATCGATTTAGCCCACGCATTGCGTATCCCCCGGCCTTACGTTGCCATCCTTTCGGCAGTGGAGACCGTTACCGAAAAGATCAAGTCGACCATCGACGCCGCAGCGCTCTGCAAGATGGCCGATCGTGGGCAGATCACCGGAGGCATCTTGGACGGGCCTTTAGCGTTCGACAACGCCGTTTCAGTCGATTCCGCGCGGACAAAAGGCATTATTTCGTCCGTCGCCGGGCACGCGGACATCTTGGTGGTTCCCGATCTGGAAGCCGGCAATATGCTTGCGAAGCAGCTCGAATACCTGGCCGACGCTCAGGTAGCCGGCATCGTCCTTGGCGCGCGCGTTCCGATTATCCTTACGAGCCGGGCGGACAAGATCCATGCGCGGCTCGGCTCGTGCGCCATCGCGCAGCTGCTCATGCACTGGAAGACGGGCCGGGCTCTAACGCCGGCACTTTCGGCCTTTTAGTGGCTCGACAGGCGCTGGAGGGCGTTGTGAGTCTGCGGGTTTTGGAAGCCACAATGGAAGCGGCGAACCCTTGAAGTTGTCAGTTTTCGGTCGGAGCAGAGGCGCCACTGCCTCTGGTGGGGTGTTCCGGGTCACTTGCACTTGGTCCCGATGCGAGCTGAGAGGTCTGGGGCGGGTTCTCTTCTCCACGCCGGTTACACAACTCGGCGATCTTGGCGGGGATCTTATCGAGCGGCAGGACGAAGTCGGCGCATCCAGTGGCAATCGCAGCCATCGGCATGGAAGGGATCTTGGCCGTGAGCGGATCTTGAACAATGATCAACGCACCGGCATCCTTGCAATCCCGCAGGCTTTCGGAACCGTTTCGGCCGTATCCCGTTAGGACGACGAGCACCGTTCTATCCCCGAACGCTGCCGAAGCCGTCGAGAACAGGTGCTCGGCCGACGGACGGGTGAAGTGACGTTTGGGCGCGGACGAGAGGTGGAGCAAACCATCCGCCGTGATTTCCAGGTGTCGCCCGGCGGGCGCCACGTAGACCGACCCGCCCTCGAGCGGGAGGCCCTCCTTGGCGTCGCACACCTTTGCCGAAGTCACTCGCTGAAAAAGCTTGGGCAGTCCGCTTTCGCGATTCGCCGGAATGTGAATCAGCACACAGACCGCCGTGTCCTCGCCCGGTACGAAAGACTTGAGCACCTCCTTGATCGCGTCTACTCCGCCGGCGGAGGCTGCTATAGCGACGACGCTCGTTGCCTTCACTCGGCTTCCAGCCCCGCTTTGCCATTCGTTTGCTTCGGCGCGGGCCGAGTTTGCGACACGCCGGCCGGCGCGCTCGCAACAACGGTGAGCACGCTTATGCGCCGCCTCTTGGCGCCAAGCCTCGCCAAATCGTCGCACCGCCGCCGCGAAGAAATCGTGAATCTCCTCGTGTTTCCCTGAATCCCGGCAATGGATCGAAGTCTCATTCTTCGCTGCACTACGCCATAGAGACTAGCGCTTTCAAGCGACGAGCGTAGTCGCTTCTTCGCCGTCAGCAGGTCTCCGTCCAAGGAAGGCATGACATGGTTCTTCAGGCGTGTCCCCCAAATACATGACATCGTTTCTCCGACTTAAAAGATCTGACTTGCGAGGAGCCCGATGTGATTCTACTATGGCAGTAGGAGGATTGTATGAGTCTTACAAGCGATCAACTTAGGGCAACTACAGGGATTAGGCCCACGTCTTGGGCCAAGTGGGTGGTGGCGGGCGCCATCGTCGCGGGCGGCCTTTACACAATTGGCACTTACAACGGCTTGGTATCCAGCGACCAACAAGTTCAGTCTCAGTGGGCGCAGGTGCAGAACGTCTATCAGAGAAGGATGGACCTGGTACCCAACCTCGTCGAAACGGTGAAGGGCGCCGCTAACTTTGAGAAGAGCACCTATCTAGCCGTTGCGGAGGCAAGGTCCAAGGCTGGCCAGGCCCTACAGGGGGTCAACGCCAGCCCGACGGACAGTCAGAAGCTGTCACAGATTCAGCAGACTCAAGACGGGCTTTCTTCGGCTCTCTCGCGACTGATGGTCGTCGTCGAGCGGTATCCCGATCTCAAGGCGACTGAGAACTTTCGAGACCTTCAGGCACAGCTCGAAGGCACCGAGAATCGGATCGCCGTCGAGAGAATGCGATTCAATGAGACGGCTCAGGAGTTCAACGCGAAGCGCTCCAGCTTCCCGACGAACCTGGTCGCCAACCTCTTCGGTTCGCGCTTTCAACTGAAGGCGTACTTCCAAGCGTCGCCCGCAGCGCAGACGCCACCGCAGGTGAAGTTCTAATCAAACGCGTCCTTCTTCTCCTTGTCGTGCTTCTGGGTATCTGCTTACCCCTGATCGCTCAGGCGCAGCAGTTCCCGGCCGCTCCTGCCAACTGGGTAACCGATAGGGTAGGCCTGCTTTCGTCCTCGAAAGCAGAGCAGCTCAATGAGCGGCTCGAAGCCTTTCAGGAGAAGACGGGCCACCAGGTTGTGGTCTACGTGGACAAGTCCACGGGCGGAGAGGATATCGATACCTGGGCCGCCAAGACGTTTGAGAAATGGAAAGTTGGTCGTAAAGGGATCGACGACGGGCTTGCCGTGTTTATTTTCACCGGGGATCGGACTGCGAGAATCGAGGTTGGATATGGCCTCGAGGGCACCATTCCCGATGCGGTTGCCTCCCAAATCTTGCGGGACACGATCCTGCCGGGCTTGGCAAAGGGCGAGGCGGATGCGGCAGTTTCGGACGGTCTCGATCAGCTTCTGACACGGATCGACAGCGGTGCGGCCGGCACTCCAGGCATCGAGCTTCCCCAGCTTGGCCCCTTGCAGATATTTGGCATTGTTCTGGTCTTGATCTTGATCGGCTACCTGGCCATTCGGCACCCGGCAATCGCCTACTTCATTCTCGTGAACGTGCTCTCCTCCAGAAGGAACTCGGACGGATGGGGAGGATCTTCGGGAGGCGGTGGCGGGTTCTCCGGAGGGGGCGGAAGGTCTGGCGGGGGCGGGGCAAGCGGACGCTGGTAAACATTCCTGCATGGCCCGCACGATGAAGGCGATGGTGCTCGGCGCGCAGGCGCCGATCGAGTCGGCTCCACTCCAACTAAAAGAAGTGCCGATCCCAGAGCCCCGAGGAGGGGAAGTGCGGGTGAGGGTGAGTGTCTGCGCCATGTGCCGGACCGATCTGCACGTCATCGAGGGCGATCTTCCGCCGATAAAGTCAAACATCATTCCCGGCCATCAAATTGTCGGGCGCGTCGATGCGAACGGCCCAGGTTGCCGGCGATTTGAGGAGGGGCAAAGGATCGGGATCGCCTGGCTAAGATCAACTGATGGCACCTGTGTCTACTGCAGCCGAGGCCGTGAGAATCTCTGTCCCAACTCCCGCTATACGGGCTACATGGAAGACGGAGGATATGCCGAGTACGCCGTGGCGCCGGAGGAGTACGCGTATGAGCTACCCGAGGGTCTCGACGACGTCGCCGTGTCTCCTTTGCTCTGCGCAGGCCTGATCGGATATCGCGCGCTGAGACGGGCGCAGACGCCGGAGGGCGGCAAGCTCTTGCTGGTGGGTTTTGGCTCTTCCGCGCATGTGGTGATCCAACTCGCCCTTCATCGGGGCAACCGGCTATTTGTGGTGAGCCGAGCGGAAAAGCATCTGCAGCTTTCCAGGGAACTTGGCGCGGAATGGGCTGGATTCAATGTTACGGATCTGCCGGAAAAGATGGACAGCGCGATCATCTTTGCCCCAGCTGGTGAGTTGGTTCCGCCGGTACTGAAGGCGCTGGACCGAGGCGGCATTTTGTCGCTGGCAGGCATTCACATGTCGGACGTTCCGGCCCTGAACTACCACGACGACCTCTTCTATGAGCGCGAGGTCCGCACAGTCACGGCCAATACTCGGCAGGATGGGATCGAACTCTTCAATGAAGCCGTCGCGGCAGGGGTCAGACCTCACACGGAGACTTTCCCATTGGAGCAGGCAAACGAAGCGCTTCTCAAGCTCAAGCAGGACGGTATTCAAGGCAGCGGTGTGTTGACCGTTTGTTAGGTGCTCATTGCGTCAGTTCGCGGCGGCTTGCGCCTCTGCTTCATCCGCTTTGCGAATGCGCACAGCGGCCTTTTTGAACTCGGGCATGGCACTTGTGGGATCGTAGGCTCGGATCGTTAGCAGGTTGGCGGACTTCTTGCCCGCCCAATGATAAGGGATGAACACGGTATCAGGGCGGATGGTGGTCACGACCTTCGCCTGAAGCGTCACGGCGCCCCGTCGGCTCTCGACCCGCACCCAGTCCTTGTCTTGGATGCCGTTGGCTTGCGCCAGCGAGGGATGGATCTCCACGAACGGCTCGGGACACTGGTCGACAAGGCTGCCGATTCGGCGCGTTTGAGTGCCGCTCAGATACTGAGATACCACGCGGCCGGTCGTGAGGATCACCGGATACTCGTCATCCGGCTCTTCCGCACTGGGCCGATATCGGACCGGGTTGAAGTGAGCCTTACCGTCCGCCGTCGGGAATTTGAGGTCCTCGAAAAGGCGCGGCGTTCCGGGATGGTAGATCTCGGGGCATGGCCAGTAGATCCCCAGCTCCTTCTCGATTCGCTCGTAGGTCATGCCGTAATAGCTGACGGTGCTGTACCGCGAAGCCAGGCGAAGCTCGTTGAAGATGTCTTCGGAGCTCTTGAAATGGTCGAAGTACTTTCCTTGGCCGAATCGATGAGCGAGGTCGAGAATAATGTCGGTGTCGCAACGCGCCTTGCCGGGTGGGGTTACCGCCGCGCGGATTCGGTTGACCCTTGCTTCACCCGAGGTCACGGTTCCTTCCTCCTCCTCATGCAATGAGCCGGCCAGGACGATATCGGCATGCTGGGCAGTCTCGTTGAGGAAGAAGTCGATCGCTGTGTAGTGCTCCAGCCGCTCGAGAGCTTCGCGGGTGAAGTTGCTGTCCGGCAGCGAGACAAGCGGGTTGAAGCAGATCGAGATGAGCCCTTTGATCTCACCCGAGTGGATCATCTCCATGATCACCGGCGCTGGGTGACCCTTGTGCGGAATCTCCGATTCGTCGCAATCCCAAACCTTTGCGACATACGCGCGATGCTCCGGATTCTCGATGTCGCGGTTGCCGGGTAGCTGGTCGCACTTGTGGCCGTGCTCGCGGCCGCCCTGGC
>DASZPA010000371.1:0-18701 GCA_035550555.1 Fimbriimonas sp. | reverse complement strand
TCGGCGCAACTCCCGTACCCGCCGAACCGGTTACGGTTTAGCTCTTGTTTGGCTGGAGGTGGATGCCTCGGAAGGCCACCCACTCGATGTCGCGTGAGTAGATCCGTAAGCTCGACCGTAAATGGGTTGTGGCAGCCTTTCCCCCAGGGATCACCTCCGCCACGACAGTCTCATGGCTAGTGGTCGCGAAAAACCTCGAGAGATCCGCAGCGCTTGCGCATGTGCCGGCGGAACATCGAGTGTGGTAGCCGGCAGTCTGGGCGCGCCTCCGTCGCAATTGAAGACGTGGACACGTCCACGGACTCCCAAAAAGACCGACAGGAAACAAAGGTCTGATCTGGCGGTCTAATGCGCAACGTTGCCTGACACGGTCACGTTACCGGTATTGGATAGCTCTTCTACGGAGGTATCTTGTACGAACCGATAAGCAAGGAAGGACTGGCGATGGTGCCGGTCAACGACTACGAACGATGATGTTTCGCAAGCTTTATTGGGTGACCGAGGAGGTTTCGCCTCTCGGGTCGTCCCACGTCTTGGGTGTCTTTACTTCGATTCCCAACCTCCTCAAAGGCGGCATGCCGGTCGATCCGGACCTCTCGCGCTTCCGCCTCACGCTCACCAAGTTGGACTGCGAGCAGGGCCCGCTGGCTTCGTGGACAGGATCCATGTTCCACCGCCTGGGCGCCGACCTCGTGCAGTTCGTTGCTACGGAGGAGATCTCCGAGGAGCAACGGCTGGCCCTCGCCCAGGCGATCGAGGGTTATGCGGTGGCCTGCAAGGCCGCAAGCTAGCCTCCGAAGCCTAGTGCTTCGGAGGAGCGGACGGCGCTGGCGTGCCCGTGCCTGCCGACTTTGGAGTCGTGCCCGACTTGGCTGGGGGCGCCGGCGTTGGCGCCGGCGGTTGAGCGTTCATCGTTAATCCCTTGACGAAGGTCGCCCAGCTGTCCTTGTAGGCCGGATTGCTGATGTTCACATTGGCCGACTTCACTTTGTCGACGATCTTCTTGCCAAAGTCCGACGTCTGATTTCCTTTCTGCATCGCAAGGAAGCGCTCGACGGTTTCCAGAAGTTGATCGTTCACCGGCTGCAGCTTGGCCGGCGACTTGTCCTGGACATAAAACTTGAACCATTCGCCTCGGTTCTGAATCCAAGGAGTCGTCTTTTGGACGGGAGTCTTCTCGACCATGCCTTCCAAGGGGGGGCCCAACTGCTTGACGTTCGTGGCCGGCCATACTCCCCCGGTCTGCTTGACAGCGGGGTCTGAGCTGTATTTCATGGTGACCTCGCTGAACTGCTGGCCCTTGGCAAGCGCCTGATCCACCTCGGTCTTGGTCTTCTCGTCTTTCACGATGACCACGAGCAGCTTGGCCATGGGTGGAGTGCTGAATCGGTCCTTGTTCTTGTTGATGTAGGCTTTGGCCTCGTCGGGCGTGATCACGATGCCTTTGGTGATGATCCGCTCGCGTGCGAGGTCCACCTGCACGATGTGCCGGATCTGGTCAAGGCTGTAGCCTTGGTCCGTGAGGGCGCTCACAAACTGCGGGTTCCTGGCCTTTTCGTAGTCGATCTCTTTATCGATGTCGGCGGCGGTTGGCAGCACGCCCTCGTCTTTGGCGAGCGAGAGAATGAGGCGCTGCTGAACGAGGTTCTGAATGGCCTGATCTCCGAGCGGCTGCGCCACGCGAAGGGAGATGGGAGCGCCTTGCGGGGCCCTAACTTCGACCTGAGGAAGGTGCTCGAGCGTCGCGTAGAACTCGTCGGAAGAGATCGGCTCTCCGTCCACCGTTCCGATGTTATTCTGAGGGGGCGGGGCTTGCTTGCACCCAAAGGCGGCGATGGCAACAGCGGACGAGACGAATACGGCGCGCAAAATCTCTTTATTCAAGCGGTTGTTTCCTTCTAGCATGCGATGGTACCCATCCCTTTGGGAATCCGTGAGCGGACCAACCAAGCAAAAGGGGGGCAAAACTATCTGAACGATTTTAGACGGCTGAAAGTGCCCCGAGGTCTCAGTGAACCTGGACGCCGCCTTCTTGCCGCATAAAGTTGCGCAAACGCGTCATTGCCTGCGTGTGCAGCTGATAGACCCGGCTCTCGCTGACTCCCAGTACGCGGCCGATCTCCTTGAAGGTGAGCCCCTCGAAGTAGTACAGCGCGACGACCAGCCGCTCCCGCTCGGGAAGCTTGTCTACACCCAGCGCCAAGAACCTTCGCAGCTCTTTGCCTTCGACTTCGCCTCCGGGATTGGCGTTCTCATCGATAATCAGCTCGACGAAGTGGATATGATCCTCGCCATCCGTTCCACCCAGAATGTCGTCGAGCGAGTACACGTTGGTGCGGCCCATGCGGACCATCAGCTCGTTGACTTCCTGGCCAGAGATCCCCATGTTTTCGGCGATCTCGTGCTCCGTGGGCGCCCGGCCCATCTTGGTCTCCAGATCCATCATGGTCCGGTCCAACGCCTTCAGCTTCTCGCGAATCGACCGAGGAACCCAGTCCTCGTCGCGCAGCATCTCCAAGATGGCGCCGCGCACGAGCGCGATGGCATAGGTTTCGAATTTGACGTCGCGAGTGGGGTCGAACTGGTCGACGCTCTTGACGAGGCCAATGACGCCCGCGCCGATCAGATCCTCGCGATCCAGACCGCCCGGCAAACTCGTGACTAGACGGCCGGCCGTTATCTTTACGAGGTAAGAGTAGTGGTTGATAAGCTCGATTCGCGCGTCGGGATTTTTATAAACCTTAAAATCCGTCCAAGCCTTCCGTAGCTGTTCGGGCGAAAGCGACATCTATAAATCCTGGAGTCAGAACGACCCAATAACGCATTGTACTAGGGTCGCGAGACTGGTTACTCAATCTCTATATTGGCCTGTAGATTTGCCTGAATAGGGAATCTTCGGAATTTTCCTCAACTTTTCCACTTAGAAAACCTAGAGTGGGACGCGAAGTCCGTCATATGCCAGCTCTATTCCTGCTGGCAAAGCCGCATTTGTGACATCGTGGTCGTAGTCGAAAGCCAAGTGCGTGAAGTAGGTTTTTCGGGCTCCCACCTCCTTGGCAACTTCAATGGCGCGGTCGAAGTGGAAGTGGTTGGGGTGCGGCTTGATTCTTACCGCGTCGACCACAAAGGTCTCCAAGTCCTTCAGCATCGCCATTGCTTTCGCCGGGATATGGCTTACGTCCGTAACGTAGGCAAAGTCGTTCACGCGAATGCCTGTCACCGGCAGTATCCCGTGTCTTACGGTGAAAGTCTTCACCGTTAGCCCGCCCACTTCGATCTCCTCGGGGACGTCGCGCATGTCGAAGCGCGGCACCCAGACGCCGGGCGGAAACTGCTGAAAGGCGTAGGGGAAGATTCTTCGAATGTCGTTCTGATATTGCGGAAGCGTGTAGACAATTACTGGGCTGTTGGTCAGAATACAGATCGAGCGAAGGTCGTCCATCCCCATGACGTGGTCCGCATGGGTGTGAGTAATCAGGACCGCCTCGAATCGCGTGATGTTCTCCGCGGTGCACATGAGGCGGAGCTCCGGAGGGCAGTCGATCAGCAAGTTGCCGGCGGGACCTTGCAGCACCACGCAGGAGCGGTTTCGCCGGTTCTTGGGGTTCGCGAGGTATCCGGGCGGATACTCGTCGCCCAGCATGGGAACACCGTTGCTGGTGCCCGATCCGAGGATGATCGCTTCAGAGCGGATCACAGCTCGCCGGCGCGGTGGAGCACTTCTTTGGCGACCAAAACGCTGGGGATCTCCGCATACTGTGCGACGCGCTCCAAGCATCTGGCAAAATTCCGCTCTCCCAAGTCGTCGAAGGTCGTTTGGTTCTTGCGCGCCTCGGCGACCAGCTCGATCGCCTCTTCAAAGAATCGTGCGCGGTTTTGGGGCAGGCTTCGGTTGCTGACAGCGGCGAACCGGCGGCTGAGCTGTTCGTAAACGCCCTCCCAGTTGGATTTCGCGCTGATCTCGGCCCGCATCTTCTCCAGGCCGGCCTCTTGCAGTCGCCTCTTTTCGGCGTCGCGGCGCTTCACCCGCTCCCAATCGTCCGCAGAGATTCCGTCGATGACACGGATCCTCACTTGGGATCCCAGCTTGCTCGACATCGATCGCTCGATCATCTGGCTGGTCGAAGGCATCCGAAGGTGTCCGCCCAGTTCGGAGTCGCGGGGAGGGAGGCCCAGCACCAGGAACCCGTCTTCGACGGTCAAGGGTACGGCGGCGTTCAGCGCCGTCCAGATTCCCCTACCCGTCACATTGTTGAGGATCTGGGGCAAAACCTCTTTCCAAACGTCCGCCAACTCTGCCATGTCGGTCTCCGAATAATACCGATGTGGCGAATCATGCAGCGTCGGCAACTGATGCAATGGGATGAGTTGGGCCCCTCTCAGTCAATTGTCAGGCGTTTGTGGGCATGTGGCGAAAGCGAATTGGGCGCAGCCCGAAGCATTTCCAGCCTGCAGCTTGCTTGGTTCCATGATGATGAAAGAACACGGCCCGATCTTCAATATCGGTCAGGCATGGTCCTCCGAGATTAAATGGCCATCAAGCGCTCTCGGCTGTAGGCAAGGAGGTCAGACAGATTGCTGATCGGTTCTTGAGGACTGCCGCAATCGTCGAGGTCGGCGATAAGGCGTTTGCTGGCCGGAAGCATCGCGAGGCGCCTGGCCTTCGCGATCTGCTTCAGATCACGCGCAACGCGGGCCGCTTCGCTTCGGCTGCCGAGGGCATGGAGCGAAAGGACCACGGGAAAGGCGACGTCGAAGAGCGCCGTTTCGTGGCGAGTAAGAAAGGTGGTATCGATTGCCGAAAGAAGCCACTCGCGGCAGCTGCGGTCGTCCATAACGGCGCCGACCATTCCGAAGAGCGCTTTTCCAACCGCGTCGTACGGCAGGGTGCCGCGGGTTTCGGCGAAGATCCGCCAGCTTCGTGCCGCCTCCTCGGCGGCGCGCACATCGCCCAGCAGAAATTGCGTGCTGACGATCTTTGCCATGACGAGCGAGATGCTGTAGAGAGCGTTCGGCTCACTTCGCTCCTGTAGACCCTCCTTGGCCGCGAGCAGCTCTTTCAATGCAAGCTGATAAAGCTCAAAGTCGGCGTTGAGAATGCCTCGATTTGCGAGAGTCACGGCAGCCAGGTAGCCCTCGCCCGCGTCGACCGCCAGTTTTTCGGCCCGATCGTAATACTCGAGCGCTTTGGGATAGTCCAAGCCGGCCCTTCGCTCCATGGCCAGAAAGTTCAGCGCGGCAATTCGATCGGTCGGGCCCTCCGACGCGAGGAGCTGATTGGCGAGTCTCAGGAGGCTCTGCCAGTCACCGCATTGCGAATAGACTTGAAGCAGCCGCTTGGCAAGGCCCCCGCGCTCCACCGACCATCCGTCCGTCGCCTCAAGCGTACGCTCCAAAATGGGCCTGAGATCCGTCGCATGAAAGACGATGGCCCAGTTGAGCTTGTGCGAAGAGAGCAGGGGGAGGAGCCGCTGGGGCTCTTCGTCGGCAAGCGTCAGAAGGATGTCGGCGATGATCTCCTTCTGAACGGCCGTCCGGGATTGTGGGCCCGACTTTCGATATCGGCCGGCCAGAATCTCCTCGGCAAACCTCTTCAATCCTTGACTTACCGGAAGTCCGAGCGACAGTTGAAGGCTGCGTGAGTAGGACGAGAACTCGCGCTGTGCCTCCTGCGTTCGATCCAGCTCGGCAAGAAACCGCAGCTGCAGGCGGATGGCTGCCTCCGAGGTCGGGTCGAGCTCGCGCATCTGGGCTGCGTATCCGAGGGCCGCGCTCCAGTCGCCGCGTAGCGCCAACTCCTCGCAAAGCTGACTCAGGCTGTCGAGCCGGCGTTGGCTATGGAAATTTCGAAACGGATCGAGCCAGTGACAATCCCATCCATGGAGCAGCGGCTTTTGGATCAGGCGATCCAACGAGTAGAGGAGCACCAATCGGTCGTCGTCCGCCTGCGCCCTCCGAACCCTTGTTTCCAGGCGGGAAAGATTCGTCCAATCGCAGTCCACCTCGTCTGAGAGGACCAGCCAGTCCTCGTTCGAACGAATGGCGTCGGCGTTCTGGAGGCCGGCGCGAGCGTAAGTAAGCGCGGGTCGGAGGTTATTGAGGCGAACGGGACGCTCAACGTCCGGCCAGATCTCGGCGGCAAGGTCGCTTCGCAAGATTCGGCGCGACGCTTCGAGGCTGAGCCGGGCGATTACTTCTGCCGCGCGGCGCGATCGGAACTCCGCGGGCCGCCCGTCTGGCAGAGCCGCGTGAAAGTCTCCAATGACCGCCACCCGCACCGCCTCCGCCATGCCGATTTGAGAATAGCCGATTCACGGCCATGAACCTATGGGTCACGTTCAGTGCTTACGGTTCGTGGTTTGGCGAAGGCAAGAGCGCACCTGAGCCCTTCGAATCGGACCTACTCTTCTTCGTTCATCTTGCGTTGGCCAGTGCGAATCGCTTCCCAACGCCGCTCTTCGATCCGAGTTCGGGAATGGCTTGGATCCATGTACCAATAGGCGACGCTTCGAAAGTCGCCGCTGCAGTTGTTTCCCGTCCCGTGTTCGAAGGTGAATCGGCCCTTTCGAACGAAGGGAATCGGATCGGCGACGTGCAGCCGGTAACCGAACAGATGCGCATCGGAGTTCCCGCCGTCGCCCTTGGCGTCTCCGGCGAACGGGCTGGAGAAGCCGCTCATTCCCCATGCGTCGTTCGTGTAATCCTCCAAGCCCGTCCCATAGTGGGTCAGCCGAGGATCGTCGTCGATGAAGAACATCTCGTCACCTTCCCCCGCCGCCCGGTCGGTGGGCGAGTTCGCTAGGTCGTAAGAGAAACCGCACCCGACAAAATGCCCCGCGCCATGGACATAGAGCAGCTCGATGTTGTCTTGACCGCCAAGGTTCAAAAGTCGGCATGCCAACCCCTCATAGTCCCGGTGATCGGGTCCGAATGGCGTCTCTGTGTGCCAGGTTGCCCGGAACCTCAGCAGGTCGTGCTTTGGCGCCTCCCATTCTTCTGCTAAGACGCGGACGACGAAATCTGCAGGAAGGAGGCCGTGATTGACGAGCTTTAAGTGGGCTCGATGGGCGAATGGCATGGCGAAGAAGCAGTAGTAGTCGCCCTCTCGGTCGGAACCGACGAATAAGGATCGCGGTCTCGGAGCTTGCCCATAGTCGAGGAACATGGCTCCTATCGGTGCACGGATGGAAGCGTCGCGTGGCTCGTCGTCATCAAAGTGGCCGACCAGCCAGAGATTCTCGCGGATGTGCCTCCTCTCTCGATCCGAAAGTCCTGCCGGCAGGGATATGCGCAAGCCCAGAACCGCGCCCGGACCTTCACGCTCGAAAATCGTTTGCTCCGAGTCGGGCTCAACCGTTGCCGGCCGAATCGGTGTTTGGGACATATTGACCAATGGCTTGCCCTCGCTCCAATCGCGCAGGACTTTCTCCACCTGAAGGATGTCCGCTGACGCGAGATTGAATTCATCTGGCGCGGTTTCAGGGGCAAGGAGCTTCGCACCGATCTGATAGTAGAGGTAGTCGTCTTCCGGCTCGATCGTGACTTTGCAGTGCGAACGAAACGGAATTGGACAGTAGGAGGTGAACCCCATTGGCACATGGTCTGCCTTTGACCGCGCGTAATTCGCGGGGCTCTCGCCGCCGATTCCATAGGTCAGCGGAAGATCCGCGAGCAAGTCGGCGAACGGCTTCTCGACGACGCACTTTCCATCGAGAATGATTCGGACAGTCCCCTTCTGTGGGTCTGCGGTCCAGATACGGGTGATGCACCCGGGCCCTTCGGCTTCCATCAATACCGCCTGCCGGCCCTCCCGCCGCAGATAGTTGCTCCAGTCATGGTTTCCACCGCGGCGGTCATAGCTGGAAGCCATGACAGCTCGGTAGTTCTGGCGTCGAGCTAGAAGGACGGGGAGCGCGATGGAGTGCAAACCGTGCATCGGCACAGTTTAATGCCGTTTGGCTTTACAACCGTACGTGAAAGGGAAGGGTCTGCTTCGGAGAAGTGGCAGGGGCAGCAGGGCTCGAACCCGCGACCTGCGGTTTTGGAGACCGCCGCTCTACCAACTGAGCTATACCCCTGCGCCGTTTGAGCGAACGGTAGTATACCGGCTCGCTAGGAGTAGGCCGGGGCTACCGTGTGGCCGGCTTTCGACGATTCCTCCGCTGCCTGAATGATTCCGATGGTCCTTCGCGCCTCCTCGGGTTTCACGGCCAGCTCGCCACCCCGCATCAGATGGTCGGCGATGTTCTCGTAATAGCCCGACCAGTGCGAGGGCGGCGCCTCCATACTGAACTTGGCCAGATGCCCTCGGTGATCCACGGTCACGTCGATGGTCTTCCAGTTCTCCATCACGATCGCCCCTTCGGTGCCGAGAATTCTCCAGCGAGCCTTGGGAGCGGCGTCCAGAGACGACATTTCGACTTGCGCCGTCTTGCCGCCTTCAAATCGAATGGTGAGGTCGGTGTGATCTTCGTTGCTGTGTTTGAACCACCGGCGCTTGTGATAGTAGCCGTCCACACCCGCGATCTTGTCGGGGATGAAAAGCTGGCACCAGTCGATCACGTGGGCGCCCCAGTCGTACATGGCTCCGCCCGAGATGGCCTTGTCGGACCGCCACCAGTCGCCCATGTCGCTCATTCCACCCATGCAAGCCTCGACGTGGAAGACCTCGCCGATCGTCCCTTTCTGGATCAGATCCCGGATCGCCACGAAGTCCCCATCCCAACGCCGGTTGTGATACACGGTAAGCATCTTGTCGCTTGCCTCCGAGGCCTCGATCATCGAGTCGGCCTCGGCGACGGTCAGGCACATCGGTTTCTCGACGATCACATGTTTGCCGGCCCTTGAGCACTGGATGGCAACCTTCGCATGCAGGTTGTGCGGGAGGATCACCACGCACAAGTCGACTTCGGGGTCCTTCAGTAAGGCGTCGATGGAGGTGTAGGTGTGAATTCCCGGGAAGTCCTCGGCTGCGGCCATCATCCGCTGCGCATCGAGGTCGCATGCGGCCACAATCTCCATGCCCGCTTCCAGCATGGACTTGCCGTGCACGTTGCCCATGCTGAACCGACCGCCGTATCCAATCACCGCGCCGCGAACGCGGTCCATCTCATATCCGCTCACAACGCGACAGTTAACCGCTTTGGGAGAGAATGCTGCCAGGATCCAGTCAAGGCTGAATCCTGGACGGGCAGAGAGCGGCGTAGCCGCTTCGAGGGAAGGCTAGTTCGGTTGGCCGAGCGACGTGGTCGGCGTGAAGCTCGGAGGATCGCTGGCCGGAAAGCTATCCTCGGAGGCCGTGTCCACGTCCTTGTCCTTCATGGATGCGCTTTGACGCAGCCTGGGGTCGGCTTGCAGATGCGCCAGCCACGAACGTACTTCTGGCCGACGCAGCAGCATCCGCATCGCGAGGCCGGAGGCAAGCAAGCCCACGGACCCTCCGACCACGTACATTGCCTTGTTGTTGACCTTCATCTTAAAAACCTCTGTGTGAATTTGGATTGGTTCTCCTAAGACGCATGCCGCGCGTTTAAGTTCTTGAGTCCTACCGGGCCATAAGGCCGCCCCTGTAAACCTCAACCATTTTCTGATGTTGACCCTAGGTTGCAATGGCCCCTAAGCCGATACTTAGTGCTGGAAAGATTCGAGCTTAGTGACGAAACCAGGACAGCGACTCGATCAGAAGCTAGAGATCCTCGCACTGGGACACCCTCCCCAACGCGAGGACTGGCTGCAAGACATTCGCCTTCGAATGGGCTTGATGTTTATCGACGCCCCGAAGAAGGACCTTTCCACGTTGCTGGGCGCCCGTCTCAAGAAGCGTGCCGGCTTCGCCATGTCGCATCTGGAGCGGATGTCGAAGTCGCTGGAGGGCCGACCGGAAGGCTTTCAGGCCGAAGCGGCGCGGCTGAGGGAGGCCGTCGAGAGAAGTGCCACGATCGAGTCCGGCAGCGGCTCGACGCTGGCCGAGGCGTTTCTGGACGACATGGACGTTGAGAGCCAGGGTATTCTTGGCGAGCGACAGGCGCTTCAGAAGGAGTGGACCGAATTTCGCGAAGCGATCGGAGCCGGACCGCTGGATACCATCGGCAAAGCCCAGAAAACGATCGAGCAGGCGTTCCTGGAAAGCGGGAGCGACCGGGGCTCACTGTTCCGGGAGGCCCGAGCCATCTTGACGACCGCCGCCGAGGAGCACCCGGCAGTCCATCCCGTTCTATGGCTCTATCTGGGCTGGACGGTTTTTCAGATCACAGAAAGTCCGGACGAAGTGGCTCCCCTTTTGAAGCGGGTCTGCGAATTCTCGTATCCGAGCGTTTCGGCGTATTTCGCCTACCGGCTGCTTGCGCACTTTGAAGAAGCGGAGGGCGCCTATGCCAGAGGATACGAGTGGCTCAAGAAGGCCATCGAAATGCACGTCACTCCCGAGGTCCATTGCGAGGCTGCTCTCTCAATGGCTTCTCTGCACGAGCCATCCCTCGCAAAGGCGCACGTCGAAGGCGCCTTGACCGACCGCGCTGGGAGCATCGTCGCCTTGTTGGCCGACGACCGGATCTTGAATATGGGCAACGACCTTCTCGACGTGGCGATTCGAGTCCAGTCACGGTTGAGAAGGGAGGGCCGTCAAGCCACTTCCGCATGGGCCATCGCGGCGAAAGACGTTGCCGATGCGCAAAGGATGTGTGGCAACGGGATGCACGTCCCTTATGAGCTGCTGGAGAGTCACAAGACGATCGAAACCAGGCTCGAAACAGCCGATATCGTCTCCGCCGGTTATCTGACTCGCTTCGCGTACCGAAATGCCAAGGAGGTCCGGGACGCTGGTCAGAAAGCTCTGAAAGCGGAGCATGCGCGCCGGTGCGACGCCCTGTCTCTGTCGCGCAAGGCCGCCGATACGGTGTCGGGCTTGCGGGAGCAAAAGGTGCTGCTGGCACAGCGGTCGCACTCGGATATGGTGAGCGCCGCCAACGAGGCGCTTGCCGCCGCGGATGCCGAATCGGCCAAAGCCGAGCAACTCGCAATTCGCGGCTTTGCGAGTGGACTCGTCCTCTTTGGGCTCTATGTCTTCTCCTACATGGTCTTGGCCTCGCGAGACATCGTCATCGGCTTGACCTCCCCGATCGGCGTGCTCATGATGGTGACCACGGCCCTTCCGGTTGCGGGCGGGCTCCTGATCCATGTGGCGGCCGGCTACAAGAGATCGGGCGTCCAGACGCGGGTTCGGGAAGCGATCAAGAAGGCCGCCAGAGGCCTGGACGAGGCCGGTAAGGAAGCGGACGACTTCTATCGCGACCAGATGAGCCTCCACAGAAAGAATCTGACGGTCGTCGAAGCGGAACTGAAGAAGGCCGAGCAGGCGCTTCGGACGCTCAACAAACCGAAGCCCGCGGAGTCTGCCAGAGTCCGCAAGAAGGCCGCTTAAGTCTTAGTCGAACATCGTGGCCTCTCCTGTTGGCGAGTGCAAGTATGCTGAGGCGCCGGAGAGGGGCCGTATGCAACTCAACCACATCAACTTGACGGTGACCGACGCCCAAGAGACTGGCCTCTTTCTGCAGAAGTACTTCGGATTGCACCCTCGAGAAGGGGTCAAGATGTCGCCGAAGTTCACCATGCTTCAAGACAACAACGGAATGGTTGTGACGTTGATCAAAGCCGAGGAGCCGGAGACCGTCAGCTACCCACACACGTTTCACATCGGATTCATTCAGGATACGCCTGCCAAAGTCGACGAGATCAACGCAAGACTTAAAGCCGACGGATACGACGTTCCGCCTCCGGCTCGGCTCCACGGCTCTTGGACCTTTTACTTCACCGCCCCTGGAGGTTTTACTATCGAGGTGCTAGGTTAAGAGCCCTTTAGGAGGGCGGCGACCTCTGAAGAGGGAATCGCTTCCAGGGTGTAATCGAAGGTTCCCCTCTCTTTGACTTCGCGAGCGGCTCTCACGAAGGCGCCAAGCGCCGCTCGCGCCATGGAGCCACCCACGCTTATCCTCTTCACCCCGGCTGCGGCCAGCTCTTCGACGGTAAAGGTCGCGCCACGGAGGCCCATGACGGTGTTCACCGGAAGTGAGACCGACGAGCACACCGTGCGGATCGCGTCGAGAGAGGGAAGACCGGGAGCGAAGAGCACGTCGGCGCCAGCTCTCTCAAATGCTTGCAGCCTTGTGACCGTGTCGTCCAAATCGGGGCGGCCGCGAAGGAAGTTCTCGGCTCTGGCCGTCAGAACGAACCCGTGCTTTCGCGCCGCTTCGGCGGACGCCGCCACCCGCTCGACGGCAAGCTCGAACTCGTAAAGAGGGTGAACCGCGTCGTCTGTCGAGTCCTCGATCGAGCCACCCGCGAGTCCAACCTCGACGGCGCGTCGGATGGTTTCGGAGCACGCCTCGGGAGAATCGCCGAAGCCGTTTTGCATGTCCGCCGAAACAGGAATGTCGACGGCCTCCACGATGGCCCGCGCGTTCGCAAGCACCTCATCGCGCCCTAGATCGACGGCCGAGTCACGCTTTCCAGCCGAAAACGCGAAACCCGAGCTGGTGGTAGCCAGGGCCTCGAAGCCGAGCGATGCGAGGACCTTGGCGGTGCCCGCGTCCCAGGGGTTTGGAATAACGAAGGCCTGCGGCCCGCGATGGAGAGCCCGGAACGCTTCCACCTTCTCTTCGCGAGTCGTGCGCATCACGATTGTCCCGGGTCGTGCCTTGGGACGACCGTCACGGGACCCGTTCCGGGCCTGATCAGCGCCCAATCCCCCTTTTTCTTAAGGACGGCCGCACCGAAGAGTTTGGAGGACGCAAGGGGGAACCAGATCGTTTTGCCGGACAAGTATGCAGGCACTCGCAGCGTGTATTTGGCGGGTTCGGTTGCTGCCAACACGATGGCGTCGGGATAGTCCTTGGCATCGATCGACCCCATCACCTGCATTGATCTGGAGAATACTTTCTCCGGCAAAACGGTGTCCATGTAGAGGGCGAGCCCAATGTAGTAGCCCATTCCGACCGTGGACGTGTCCCTTAGCCGTGGATCAAACGGACCGTGGACCGCCGCGTCCTCGACGAGCGGATCGACGTTGGTTTTCAGCCAAGACTTGATCTGTGGCAGCGTCACACCCATGACGTCGTCGGGAATGAGGTCGCCTCGGGTCATCGCCTCGGCGGCGTGCTTGAGGAACAACTTTTCGCCGAGATAGCCGTTCGCCCAATATTCGGGCTCCGAATAGCCGCCGACACCTGGAAGGGCCGCATGTCCGTACTCGTGCGCAACCTCCCGAGCCATTTCCATCGGCTTGCTAAAGGTGCCAATGTCGTAGATGTACACCGTCAACGCCTTTCCGATCTCCCCACCGCCACCGACCGCCCTTCTTGCGAGGGGCATGCCTTGCTCGTTGACGGCGAACGTCTCGACGCGGTCGCCGTCGACCTGAAGGTCATTTCCCGCGATCTCTTCGCCGCCGGGCTTGCCGCCTTGGCAAAGATAGGTGAAGAGCACCCCATGATAGAAGTCGTCCGGATGGTCCATCCCGAGCGTGTTTGAGAGGTACTCCCAAAGGCGCATCTGCATGCGGCCCACAGCGATCGCCGTGTTTTCGTCCGCCTGCTGCTGACAATAGACGCGGGTCCGTTCGACGGCATACCCGCCCGACAGCCCAAAGCCTTTCACAAGCCAAGGAAAAACCCCTTGCTTGGGAGGGTCTCCAAAGCCTTTTGGAGACAGCTTTGGATTGTCCCTCGGCGACGCAAACAGGTCGAGGAGGAAGGAGGAACTGGTCTTGGAAACGGGATTCATCAGCCGAATCGCCTTTTCCAAGGTCCCTGGATCCTGGGTCGCAGCCTGAGCGAACCCAAGCGCCAGTGCAAGAATCATCGGCTCCCCCTCCTAGTGTCCGCCAGGCTGGCTCGCCAGCCAGCGTTCGGCGTCGATGGCCGCCATGCACCCGGACCCTGCTGCGGTGACCGCCTGCCGGTAAACGCTGTCCGCGACGTCGCCGGCGGCAAAGACGCCGGGGATATTTGTTCGGGTCGAATCGGGTTGCGTGCGCAGGTAGCCAACTTCATCCATGTCTAAGACGCTCCTGAACAAGTCGGAATTCGGCTTGTGGCCAATTGCAATAAAAACGCCGTCGACGGGAATCGTCGTCTGTACGGTCGTGTTCGTGTCGACTACGCGGATGCCTGTCACCTTCTTGACCGGCTCGTGACACCCTTCGATCTCTTCGACGATCGAGTTCCAAACGATCTCGATCTTCGGATCGTTAAGCACCCTGTCCTGCATGATCTGGCTGGCCCGAAACTCGTGGCGGCGATGAATCACATAGACCTTCGAGGCGTGTCGCGTGAGATAGTGGGCCTCTTCCATGGCCGTGTCTCCTCCTCCGACCACCGCCACTACCTTGTTCCGAAAGAAGAAGCCGTCGCAGGTTGCGCAGGCGCTCACCCCATGGCCGCCAAAGGTGACCTCCGATGGCAAACCCAGCCATTTCGCGCTGGCGCCCGTCGCAACGATGAGCGCCTTTCCCTCAAACAGCTCGTCTCCAGCCCACGCCTTGAAAGGTCGCGAGGAAAGATCGACTTTGGTGACCTCCTTGTCGAGCACTTCCGCGCCGAACCGCTCCGCCTGCTTCCGAAAGAGCTCCATGATCTCCGGTCCAAGAATGCCGTCGGGAAAGCCGGGATAGTTCTCTACGTCGGTCGTGATCATCAACTGTCCGCCGGATTGAAAGCCCGCAAGGACTACGGGTTTCAAGCTTGCTCGAGAATTGTAGAGTGCGGCGGTGTATCCCGCAGGGCCGGAGCCGATGATGATGACGTCGTGAAGCATGCTGTTTCGAGACTGGAGGTTACCAGTGGGGAACCAATGGTTCTACTCGCCAAACCCAAGATCCAACTGCACAAAAGTCAAACCTAACGGGCCATTTCTATCGTCATTGAATCTGGTATGTCCGACGAAGCACCGAAGCAGCCACCGAGCGTTTACGAGCATATCGCCCTCTTGCTTGATCAAATTGCATCGGTTTCGTGGCAGAAACTTGGACTTCAGCCGGATATAATGACGGGCAAGATCGAGCAGAATCTGCCCGAGGCAAAGGTTGCTCTGGACCTCGCCGGCTACTTGGCAGGAGTTTTGGAGCCGCAGCTCGATCCCGATGACCAACGGAAGGTTAAGAATTTAGTTCATGATTTGAGATTGAACTATCTTCATAAGAGCAAGGAGGCTACTGATTGAAGACCGTTTCTTTAGACGGACTGCGCGCCAATCTGACGACGCGCTACAAGATGCTGAAATTGGATCGCGGGGAGCGCCGGATGGCTCGCGTGCAGGAGCGTCAAGCCGATTTGTCGCAGTTTTCAGCACTATTCGAAGACTTTGTGGAGGTGATTTGCCAGTCCGCGCAGCTGGGTTGCAGCGAGAAGCGGGAGGCCATCTACGAAACGCTGCGCGGAAGGCTGATCGATCTCTATCCCTCGCTTCGCCCCTTTCTGGGGGCGTACCTGGAAAGTGAGGACGATCTCGATCAATCCGGCACCGGCATTCGGATGGACTGCTTGGAGCTGCTCTTGGCTCCGCCCGACCTTGCGGAGTTCCTGGCGACGGACGATGGATCCGTAATCGAGCGGATTGGACGCACGCGGGAGTCGCTCATGCTCTATGCGGAGCACCTGAGCCATTTGGCAAAACGCATTGGATGATCACCGACTTTCGCAACGCCGATTTCGAAGCTCTGGCCGACCTCTACAACGAGTTCGCGCCCGACCGGTACGCAATCGACGCCCCTTTGCTCAAGACGCACACGGTGGACATCTCTGTCTTTGATTGGGGCTGCTCAGGAATCGTACAGGGCGATGCCTTCATCGCAGTCAAGAAGTCGGCTGCATCGCTCTACAGCGGCCCAAGCCAAGACACGGCGCATATCACCTGCTTGGCCTTTCGCGATCCGAGGATCTTGGTCGACATGGTCAGGGACGTCAAAAGCTGCCTTCGGGATCGAGGCATTGCGACCCTCCAGTTCGGTACAGACACGAGCCACTTCTTTCCAGGCTGTCCGGTCGACTTTCCCGCGCTCCACGACTTTCTGATGATCGGCGGCTTCTCCGAAAGTGGAGAAGCGCACGACCTGGAGCGGGATCTCTCGGACTACGAATGCAAAGTCCCGATTCCAAAAGACGACGTGTTTCGCCCCGTTGAGAAGAAAGACATGGCCGCGCTGGAGGCGTTCTTCGACCGAGAGTTTCCAGGTCGCTGGAAGTACGACACGTTCGAGCAGATCCGGATTGAAAACGATCCTACGGTAGTCTTCGGGTTGTTCCGAGGGGGCGAGTGCGAAGGTTTCGCGCTCACCCAACGTGAGGGCGGTCGTCACCAGATCGGAGGCGCCGTCTGGCGCAGGGACCTTGGCGAGAAGTGGGGAAGCCTTGGCCCGATTGGTGTGTCTAAACGAGTCCGGGGCCAAGGAAGCGGCAACGCCTTACTCGGCAAAACCCTCGAATACCTCCACGACCTTGGCGTTCGTCGGTGCATTATCGATTGGACCGGCCTCGTGGGCTTCTATGGCGGCCACGGCTTCGAGGTCACGCGCACGTACCGGTACAGCAGCCTCAACCTCGAGTCCGAGCCTCTGTAGCCTCGTCTAAAGGCTGCCTGTCCCAGCGGGACGCGGTTAGAGTGCTTTCTCCATCTTTCGATGCGGGATACCAACCTCTACAAACGGCTCTCCAACAAGCTGGTACCCCAGGCGCAAATAGAACGCCACGGCAGTATCCCGGGCATGGAGGTACATCGTTGAAAAGCCGTGGTCGCGAGCAAGAGATTCGGACCATTGCACCATCGCCGTTCCGATCCCCCTGCCTTGCTTGGCCTCAATCACGGCCACTTGCCGCATCTTGATCCGTCCTTCGCCCGGAACCAGCACCAGGCAGCCGACAAGCCAATCCTCCTCGAAAGCCGCGACGTGAAAGTCGCCTTCCTCCGCCGCAAGTTCCTCCTCCGAAAACGACAGCCCGAGGGGCTCTCGCAACACGCTCAGTCGTAGCTTGACCGTTTGAAGGTAATCCGCGGTCCCGTGATCAGCGAGCCGGACCGAAGCCACGGCCTAGGCGCTCTTGCGGCGGCCTGCACCGACCTTTTCGGCCGTCTTGGTCGCCTTCTTGGCCTTTTTAAACCGGGTCGGACGCTTGCTGGGACCGGCTTCGCGCTTGGTCTTGAGCAGCCCAAGCGCCGTATCCGCGTCGATCTGATGCGGATCGATTCCTTTCGGCAGCGTCGCGTTCGTCTCGCCGTCCGTCACGTAGGGACCGAATCGGCCGCTGAGAACCTTCACAGGCCCCGCCGCGCCTTCCAGCGTGCCGAACTCTTTCAAGGCCGACGGAGCAGCTTTGGCTGTCCGAAACTTCGGCTGGCTCAGCCTCTCAAGCGCTTCCGGCAAGGTCATGGTCTGCGCGAGCTTCCAGTCCTCGACTGTTCGCCGCTCCGAGCCGTTCTCCAGATACGCTCCAAACTTGCCGACCTTGAAGGCAACCGGAAGCTGGTTCTCCGGATTCACGCCGATTTCGCGCGGAAGCTCGCATAGGAAATCCAGCTCATCCTGGCTGAGCGTGCGGGGGTCCACCCCGGGCGGCACGGAAATCCAGATCGGCTTCTCTTTCTTTTCGACCTCCTCCGGAGTGCGTTCGACCTCCAGGTAATAGCCTTGGCGGTTGCGAAGAATCAGGTTTCGGCCCGTGGCCGGATGGACTCCCACCGATTCGGCTGGCTGCTGCTTCTGGTTGAGCAGCTCGAGCGCCTTTTCGATCGTGAGATCGGCTGGGGCAAGGTCTTCGGGGACGTTTGCATACCGCTTCGAGTCACCCTCGCCGACTTGGAGGAAGGGGCTGCCATCCTTGCCGTTGCGGACCATGATCGGCTCTCCCGTTTCCGGGTTGGAACCAACGATGAACACCGGATACGGAATCTGGCGCTTTCGCTCGTCCACCAACGCCTTCAGGCCCTTCTTGTTGGTTTCACCCAAGAAGAATGAGTGAAGATATTGCTTGCTGCTCGCTTTCCCCTCGCTGATGTCGTCCAGCGCCTCATCCATCTTGGCGGTGAAGCCGAGGTCCATCAGCTCCTGGAAATTTCCCTCCAGCACCTCCATGGTAAGGAACGCCTTGAACGTGGGCACAAGCTGTTTGCCGGCCTTCCGAACGTAGCCGCGGTCCACGATGACCGAGATGATGGACGCATAGGTGGAGGGGCGGCCGATCCCTTGCTCTTCCAGCTTCTTGATCAGAGTCGCGTCCGTGTAGCGCGCCGGCGGCTTCGTTTGATGTCCCAACGGCTCGATGGAAAGACGCTCGACTTCTTGGCCCTCTCGCAGCCGAGGCAGCCGCCTTTCGTGCGGATCGCTTGCGTCGTCGTCCCGACCTTCGCTGTAGACGCGGAGAAACCCGTCGAAGAGGATCTGCTTGCCAGTTGCGAGAAACTGAAGGTGCGAGCCGTCCGAAAGATCGGCCGAGATATCCGCTTCGGTTTTTAGGACCCGCGTCGGCTTCATCTGAGACGCGATCGTGCGCTGCCAGATCAGTCCATACAGCTTGTTCTGTTCCTCGCTGAGGTACTTCGCGACGTCCTTGGGGCGGCGGGCCGCGTCGGTCGGACGGATCGCCTCGTGAGCTTCCTGAGCGTTCTTGACCTTGCTCGTGTAGATGACGGGCTTGTCCGGAAGGCAGTCGGCGTAG
>DASZPA010000370.1:0-12460 GCA_035550555.1 Fimbriimonas sp. | reverse complement strand
GAAGACTGAACTGGAAGCGACCTACCTGGCACTCAACCCTGTCACCCTTCGCAACGAGCTCTACAACGCCAAAATGGAGCTGTACGATATGCAAGCGATGGTCAGGTTTTTAGATGACGCATCCAGTTGATTTCGGTCAGGCTTTTACGTGAGGCAACACGGTGCTGAGATGGATCCGGTTTCACGACTGGGCATCGTCAGGTATCGTCGTCCGGTGCGGTGGGTCGTTGCGGTTGGATTGGGATTGATGGGCGGGTCGGCTTGGGCGGACCGGCTGATCGATATTCCGACCGCGCGAAAGCTGCCTTTCGAGACCTTTCGACTGGAGCTTGCCGACTCGTTCTCGGGACGGACGCAGCTTGGCTATCTGGACCTTGGCGTGACCGACTCGATCGACGCCTCGATCCGCTCCGAGAAGTATCTCGACCATTCGACCGTCGGCACGTTCGACCTCTCCTACAACGTCCTTTCGGCCGTTCCGGGGCTGCTTCCAGGCATCGCGGCGGGCGTCCAAGACGCGCTTAACACCACTACGGACGGTCGCCGGGAGTATGCCTGCCTCACCTGGCGCGAACCCATCGACACCGGCAATGGTGAGGTTCCGATCGACATCACCTTCGGGATGTACTACCGTTCTCATCCCTTTGGGTTCGGCGGAGTTTCCTTTCCTTTGAGCAAGGAAGTGCGAATGATTGGGGAGTACAACGGCTCGCGTCCGGCGGGCGGGTTCGAATACAAGCCGACGCCGGCCTTTGGCCTACGGCTCCTCTTTCGGGGACCGGACACGCTTGCGGATCTCTCTTGGACGTCCCGGTTCTAATTCCCTTTCACGATGCCGGTTACCCGTCGCTGGTTTTGAGCGTGAGGCCGGCCTCCGCGCAAAGCGACTGGATCCGCGACTCCAACTCTCGGAGGAAAAGCTGGCGCGTCTCTTTTTCGCTGGCCCCGGGCGCCACGTCGCCGTAGAAGAATGGGTCGCCGTAGACGACCGTCACTCGGCCCTTCCCTTCCTTCTGGGTCCCGCAGATTCCGGCAGGAACCACCGGCACGTTCGCCTTCTTGGCGAGCATGGCGACCCCGGATTGAAGCGGATTCATGGTGACTCCGTCGTTGCGGGTCCCCTCTGGAAACACGATGACCGCCTCTCCGCCCTGCAAGATGGAGATGCACTTTCGGATCGACTCCAAGTCTCCCTCACCGCGCTTGACCGGAAAGGCGCCGATGCCCTCGATGATCCTTCCGAACAGCTTGTTCTTCCAGAGCTCTTCCTTGGCAAAGGCTCTAAGCCGCCGTTTCTTGAGGGTTGCCGCCAGCGCCGGAGGGTCGAGCCAGCTCATATGGATCGAGGCGAGGATCATGCCACCCTCGACCGGAACCCGATCCAAGCCCCGCGCCTTGGCGCCTCCTCTCAGCGGAAAGACGATATGCCGGAACAGCCCGGTGGCCACGCGGTAGATGAGAGGAAAGGAGTCCAAGCCTCCATAAGAATAGCGGCTTTGCCGAATTGCGGATTCTCTCCAAGCGAGCAGTTTCCACATCAAGACAACGCCCTTGCTCTAACTCCACAAACAGGGATCACGGGCCAACGGCGCCCTTTAGTCGAACACGCGGAGCCGGAGAAAGGGCATCACGGAGGCCCTCGAGTTGGCAGTATCCTGCTTGCCATGCGTTTCGAGGACCAGGTGGTAGTGGTAACGGGGGCCAGCAGGGGCATAGGCCGGGGACTGGCAAGCGCTTTTGCGCAAGAGGGCGCCAAGGTCGCGTGTGTGGCGACCACCTTATCGAACGCGCAGGCTACGACAGACGAGCTAGGTGCCGGCGCACGGGCGTACGCCTGCGACGTGTCCGACGAAGCGTCCGTGGACTCCCTCTTCGAAGCCATTGCAGCCGATCTGGGCGCGCCACAGGTCCTTGTCAACAACGCCGGAATCACGCGAGACACCCTCGTTCTTCGCATGAAAGACGAGGATTGGGACCGCGTCCTCGACGTGAATCTGAAGGGCTCCTTCCACTGCATTCGCGCCGTGGCGCGGACCATGATGAAAGCGCGCTACGGCCGCATCGTCAACATCAGCAGCGTGATTGGGCAGATCGGTCAAGCCGGACAGGCAAACTACGCGGCCTCCAAGGCCGGACTGTTCGGGCTCACCATGTCCGTTGCAAAAGAGCTTGGCAGCAGAGGCATCACCTGCAACGCCGTCGCGCCAGGCTTCATCGAGACGGACATGACCGACTCGCTGACACCGGAGTTCAAGGAGCACGTTGTCAAGACGGCGCCGGCCGGCAGGCTTGGTACTCCAGCCGACATCGCGGCCGCCGTGCTGTTTTTGAGCTCCAAAGAGGCTGCCTATATCACCGGACAAACCCTGACGGTGGATGGCGGTCTCACGCTCTAGCAGCCCGCGAACAGAGTACGAAAGGCGAGAATCTGATATTTTGCTCTGAGTCCCCGTGCTCAAATTGCCAAGAATTGGTCTGTGCCTGACATTTCGACCGGGGCTGCGCAGAGTGGCGCCGAACCATGCTTGATGAAGAGCAAGCCCTTTCGCGGGCCCGCGACCGATGCCCTGCTCGGTCCGGATTTTCGTTCGCTGTTTGAGTCTGCTCCCGGCCTCTATCTGGTGCTGACCCCCACGTTCGACATCGTGGCGGTGACCAACTCCTATCTTTCCGCCACGCTCACCCGGCGTGAGGAGATCCTAGGGCGATGGCTCTTCGACGTCTTTCCCGATAACCCCGACGATCCGAAGGCCACCGGCACGCACAATCTTCGTTCGTCCCTGGAGGCCGTCTTGAGAGAGCGGAGGTCCAACTCGATGGCTGTTCAGAAGTACGACATTCGCAGGCCGGAATCGGAAGGCGGCGGATTCGAGGAGCGCTTCTGGAGCCCCATCAACGTACCCTCTCTCGATGAGAACGGCGACGTGATGTTCATCATCCACCGGGTTGAAGACGTCACCGAATTCATGCGCCATAAAGAGACGGAGGGAGCCAAGCTCCAGACTCAGCAGGAGAGGCTCGCCCGGACCGAAAGCGACCTGCTGCAAAGGGCCCAGGAGATCCAAACGGCCAATCAAGACCTCGCGCGGCTGAACAAGGCGCTCTCCGAAAGCGAGGCCGGCGCAAAGCGGCTGGCTGCCGAGCTCTCCAAGACCAACGAGGTGCTGGCCAAGGCGAAAGCGGCCGCCGAACAGGCGAACGCCGCCAAGAGCGAATTCCTTTCCCGAATGAGCCACGAGCTTCGAACGCCGCTCAACTCGATTCTCGGCTTCGCCCAAGTCCTGGAGCTGGAAGGTCTGGAGGAAAGACAGAAAGAGTGTGTCGAGCAGATCACCAAGGGCGGAAGACACCTGCTCAAGCTCATCAACGAAGTGCTGGACATCGCTCGCATCGAGTCCGGCGCGATCGCCATGTCCCTGGAACCCGTCGACGTGGGCAACCTCCTCAATGAGGCCTTCGCGCTCATGAAACCAGCCGCCAACGCGGCCAACGTGGTCTTCAGCGTCTCTTCGCCGATGCCACGAAGCGTTTTCGTGAGGGCCGACAAGCAGCGCCTTCTCCAAGTGCTGTTGAACCTGCTTTCGAACAGCGTCAAATATAATTTCCCTGGCGGAAACGTAACGATAACCGTCGAGGCGACAAGCAGCGACCAAATCGCAATCGCGGTTGCGGACACTGGCCGGGGGATCGACTCGACGAAGCTCTCGACACTTTTCGAGCCGTTCGCCCGGTTGGGCGCCGAAGCTTATGGGGTGGAGGGCACCGGCTTGGGTCTGGCTCTGTCGAAGAGGCTGGCCGAACACATGGGCGGCCTCCTTCAATATGAAGAGAACCCAGTCGGAGGAAGCATCTTCACGATTCTGATGGCGGCCGACAAGGGCCAGCAGCACCACTTGGAAGTCCAACGGCAATTCCACGAGACCAGCCTCCGGACCCGGCAATCCGCGGGCACCATCCTGCTCGTTGAAGACAACCTCTCGAACGTCCAGCTCATTGAAAGGGTCTTGGAGACGCGGCCCGGAGTCGATCTAGTCGTGACGATGCAGGGCCGAATGGGCTTGGAGCTTGCCAAGAACCATCAGCCGAGCCTGATCCTCCTCGACGTGAACCTCCCCGATATCACGGGCCACGAGGTCCTGCTTCAGCTCAAAGCCTGCAAGGAGACGCGTAACCTTCCCGTGATCGTAACGAGCGCGGATGCCACGGCCAAGCAGATCGAGAAGATGATGTCTTCGGGAGCCACCGACTACCTGACGAAGCCTCTCGAAATCGCGAGACTGCTGCAGGCCGTCGACGAGTTCATGGGATACGAGCGGCTGACCGCGTAGGCCAAAAGGACTTTCCCTTCAACAGCGTCAGCCACTTGAACGTGGGACTGGGTAGATGTACAAACCCATAGCTCACGCGGTTGCCAGGCACGCTCATGATCGAGGCTGGCTGGACTTGCGCGGCGGATTTCGGCTCTTGACCGACCGGCGGGTTTCCATTGGACCGAAACTGGCGAGTCTTGGCATCGGCATTGCCGTCACGGCCGCGCTGGAGCTATTCGAAGTGCCGCTGGAGGCGGTGGTCGCTGTTCTCTTGCCGCTCGTGGGTCCCGTCTTGGATCTGGCCATCGACGGCGCCGAGTTCGTTCTGATCCCGCTGCTCGTCGCTTCCGCCTTGATGCCTCGCTTCGCGCGGACCCGGAGCTGATCGCCCGTCAACCAGGTTCCGAAAAAGCTGTCTAAGCCAAGTCCGAATTGTAGTGGAGCCCCACGTTTGCCCTCCGGTTCAGTGCGCCATCGATCACGTATTGAGCCGCGATCAATAGGTTGTGGGTTTCCAGCGGATAGGCCGAGAAGTTGGATTCGGACAGGGAGCCGTACTCGTCCAAAAGGCCATTCACCACTTCTTTTGCCTCGGCCATTCCGGCAAAAGATCTCACGATGCCGAGATGGTTGGTCATCGTCCGCTGGAGGGCCCTACGAATTCTCACGCCGTCGGCCTCGCTGATGCACTTGGGCCGCGCGGCTGGCTCGAACTCCATCCCAGTGGGCGCGCCATCGGCGCCCGCGGCCGCCGTAGCGAAGACGATCGCCTCGAGCAGGCTGTTGGAGGCCAACCGGTTCGCGCCGTGGACACCCGTGCACGCAACCTCGCCGGCGGCGAAGAGCCCCGGAATGCTGGTTCGAGCGGACAGGTCGGTCACCACTCCGCCGCATGAATAGTGCTGGGCCGGAACGACCGGGATCCAATCCTTTTCCATGAAGATGTTGATGGACGCGAGGCGCTCGTAGATGGTGGGAAACTCGACCTTCAGCCTGTCGGCGTCTAGATGAGTCGTATCGAGGTAGACGCACCAGGTGCCGTGCTTCTTGATCTCGGCCTCGATTGCGCGCGCCACGACGTCGCGGGGGGCCAGTTCCAACCGCTCGTCGTAGTCGTACATGAACCGGCGGCCGAGATGGTTTCGAAGCGTTCCGCCGGCGCCCCGGACGGCCTCGCTGATCAGAAAGCTGCGTAGCTGCGGATGGTAGAGGGTCGTCGGATGGAACTGCATGAACTCCATGTTGCGGATCTCTGCTCCGGCCGCTGAGGCCAAAGCGATCCCGTCCGCGGTGGCGACCGGCGGGTTCGTGGTGTGCTGAAACATCCTTCCACAACCCCCGGTGGCCAGCATGACGGACTCGCCCAGGAAATCTCTCTCGCCAAGCCCGTTCACATGGGCGGCAACTCCCACGCACCTCCCGCCGTCTTGGAGCAAGCCCGTCGCAAACGCGTGAGGAAAGACCGTGATGCGCTTTTCCTGCCGCACGCGCTCCACCACCACTCGCTCCACTTCCCAGCCGGTTCGGTCGGCGTGATGGACGATGCGGTTGCGACTGTGTCCCCCCTCCCTTCCAAGCGCCAGATCGCCTTCTTCCAAATCAAACCGGGCGCCCAAATGTCGAAGCCATTCGATGGCTTCGGGCGCCTTTTGCACCAGATACCGCACCGCTTCCACGTCGCACAGCCCGGCGCCGGCGATCAGAGTGTCTCGCTCGTGAAGCTCCCAATCGTCGGCTTCTCCCACTGCGGCCGCGATGCCGCCTTGCGCCCAGCTCGTGTTGGAATCGGTGACCTCTCCCTTGGTCAGCACACAAACCGACCCCTTGCAGCGCAGAGCGTAGGTCAAACCGGCCAAGCCGCTTCCAACGACGATGTGGTCGAAGCGGCGTATATCGCTTATTTCACGCCTCCTTTTGACAGCTTCACGGCCAAGTCGACCGTGATCGAGGGAAGCCGCACTCGAGCGTTACCATCCAAGCCGACCGACACCGCCTGAGTGCCGACGATCTTTCCCGTCCAGGTGTCCCAAAGCTCAGCCCGCCAGGTCCCCTGCGCAAGGCCGGTTAAAGTCAGGACGCTGGGAGGCACCGGCGCGAAGGTTCGCTTCTGCACGACAACAGCCTGCCAATTGCGGCCGATATGATTGAGCCAGGCGAGAGCTATATCGTTCCCTGCCAGAGCCCAGAGGTTGAGAGCCGGGCCCACCCTCGAGACCACTCCCACAAAGCGGTATCCGGCGCGGAACCAGTCGTTACCAGGGTTCTCCACGACCAGGGTATGGATTCCCGCGGGGATCTGGACTGAGTAGATTCCGTCGAACTTGTGAGCCAGATCCGGCTGCTTGTTGTTCTCGCCGGCGTCGAACGACTTGGTCAGATAAACCGAGCCGTCGAGGGTGACCCTCAGAGCGGCTCCCCCGTAGGTGGAGACTTCACCCACGTCGATTTCAAAGGTCGTCGGGTTGGGCTCGCGGATGTTGATCGTCAGCGGGTTGTGCAGATTCGGATGATTGCGCGTGCCGTGCAATAGGCCCGCGGGCCGGGGTCCGTCCAGCTTTCCTCCGCTCACCGAGATCGTCTGAGGAACGTTGTCGGGGCCTGGCTGCCACGAAGCGTTTCCGCTTTCTATCACCAGATCGCCCTTCGTTGCGGGAGTCTTGGGATCGGCAAAGGCGAGGGTTGCGTCGTTCGGGCGAAATCCCTCGCGGGGAAAGTCGATGCCGCGCGCAAAGCTTGAGAAGGCGCCAAACAAGCTGTAAAGGTTGTGGGGCGCGATGAGACTGTCCCACCACCAGGGCATTCCTCCGCCGGCGGCCCCCGTGGTTAGGCTGACCCAGAGCGGGTCATGCACCTGGAGTCCGATCTGATCCTCCTTGTCGCGCGGTCCGGCGGCATCCGCGCCAACCTCACCAATATAGTGAGGCTTGCCCCACGAGGCTCGGCGTCCCACTTGGTAAGAGATTAAGGAGGCGAGGTTGGGATTGTAGAGATGAGTCTGGCTGTAGTCAAGCTCTTTCAGGAGGTACGTGTCCCGGTCGCCCATGCTGTCTGCGAAGCTGGTCGTGACCAGATGGTGATAGGGGTCCAAATTCCGGAGAACGTCGCCCATTCTCTGATGCCAGCTGCGTACCGCTTCCCGATCGAAGTCTTGGACCAGATCGACTTCATTCCAGAATTCCCACGAAAGAACGTGCGTAAAAGCCGAATACCGCGCAACCAAGTAGCGCAGCTTGTTTCGGTAGAACCGATCCATTTCTGGGTTGGTCCAAAAGTCGGTCCAAGATCGCAGAGGGCCGCCATTCGAACTGTTCTGCGGAGTCCTTTCCCATTCAGGATAGGCGTCGCGCACTCGCAGCTCGTTGTACGAGTCGAAGCAGAGCATCGTGTAAATGCCGTTCCTCGCCGCTTCGTCGAGCACATAGTCGAGGCGCCATGCGTTGCCGAGATCGAACTGGCCCATGCCGGCGCCGTCCGCTGCCTTGCCTGATTTTTCAAGCGCGAACGTAACCCAGTGAGGCCCCAGCCACAGTCGCTCATAGTTGGCGCCATTCTTTCCGTAGTTCGGTAGCCAGTCGTCGTAGCTGAACGTTCCCTGCGAGTTCCCCCAGCAGATATTCGCTCCTATCGGGAAGTAGGAGGTTCCGTTTCCGAACTCGAAATAGTGATGATCGCGCGGGCTCACCTTCACGAACCCAGGGTCCGCAGTCTTATCGGAATCGAATTCAAAGGACTTTGTCGTGGTCCCGGTACGGTCTTTGAACTGGACGGCTACCTTGTAGTGGCCC
Source organism: Fimbriimonas sp. (assembly GCA_035550555.1). Lineage (GTDB taxonomy): Bacteria > Armatimonadota > Fimbriimonadia > Fimbriimonadales > Fimbriimonadaceae > Fimbriimonas. The sequence continues at coordinate 4,365 of DASZPA010000370.1, read as the reverse complement.
GGCTCCGTCGGGCAGATTCGAAGCCGCCAGTCGGGGTTCCCCGCAGCCGTGAGAACCTCGTTCTCGCCGTTCAGCTTTCGGTCGTACGCGCGATAAAGAAAGCCTGGGAGGTCGTAAGAGGCTCCCGAAGGTGGCGTTACCGTTGCGGAGAGGGAGACGTCGTCCGGATCGAACGGATTGTCGTAGGTCCCGTCTGCCGCGACTTTCAGCTCCTCTACACCGAATTGGGAAGCGCGCTCTGGTCCGGTAACGGAAGCGATTGCGAGAGCGGCATGGTGTGCGTACGGAGTGACGATTGGGTGGCCTTGAACGAAGACAAAGGCAAGCACCCTTCCCTTGTACCACCCTCAGGTTCTGAATCGCCGCTGAATCCCCAATCAGGTCACGCGCACAACCTTAATCCTTTCTCAGAACAGTAAACTTCGTCCATGTCTCCCAGGCTAGCGTTTGCCGTGGACGCGGCGACTGTAGCCGGACGATTCACACTCGCTCACTTTCAGACGGGCGTGGCCCGCGAAACCAAGGCCGACGAGACCCCCGTGACGGTCGCCGACAAGGGCGCCGAGAGAATCATCCGGGAGCTGATCGCAGAAGCATTCCCGGGCGAGCACATCCTTGGCGAAGAGGAAGGCGGCGATGCTCAAGTCCCCGATAGATGGGTCGTCGATCCCATCGACGGAACCAAATCGTTCGTCTCCGGCGTTCCCCTCTACGCGACATTGATCAGCTACGAACGAGATTTTCAGCCGGTCCTTGGAGTCGCTTTCTTTCCAGCGTTGGACGAGCTGCTGTATGCGGGGGCAGGCGAAGGAACGTACTGGAATGGACGGGTGGCTCAAGTGAGCACCAAGAAAGAGATCGCGGGAAGTGTCGTGTGCTGCGGAGGGCACCGCTCGATGATCAAGCACGGACGGTGGCCGGGCTTTGAAAAGATCGCCGCGCAAGCGATGGCCACCAGGACTTGGAGTGACGCCTATGGACATGCGTTGGTAGCCACCGGCCGCGTGGAGGCGATGGTCGATCCCATCGTCACACGCTGGGACCTGAGCGCCATGGCGATCATCGTGGAAGAAGCTGGAGGCAAGTTCACTTCCTTTGACGGCAGTCCATCGCTTGTCCGGAAAGACGATTTGCAGGCTCTCTCGAGCAACGGGCTGGTCCACCGGGAACTGATCGAGGCGTTCTCCGGATGAGGTTGCTGGGAGTCGATTTTGGATTCCAACGAATCGGCCTTGCAGTCGCCGAGAGTTCGCCCTTTGCCGCCGCCACAAGACCCGCTCTGCAGGCATCGGGCGCCCTCAAGAAAGACGCGGAGGCGATTGCGGCTCTCGCGAGAAAGGAAGAAGTTGACCGGATCGTGGTGGGAATGCCGCTCGAGCCTTCAGGCTTGGAGGGACGAATGGCTCAAATCTGCCGCAAGCTTGCAGCTCATCTTGTTACGCTGGGACTCGACGTAGAAGTAACGGACGAGCGCCTCACCAGCGTCGAGGCCAACCACAATTTGGCCGAGGCCGGCCTGAAAGCAAGCCGGCGAAACAAAATCATCGACTCGGAATCCGCAATCTTGATCTTGGAGCGCTACCTGCATGAGGAAGAAGCGGCGACGCCTTAGAAGACGAGTTTTTGCCGCCGTTCTGCTTCTCATCGGCTTCGTCTGCTGGGGCTGGTTCCGCGCCGCTCTCAGCGCTATGCCTTCAGGTCAGCGCTTTTATTATCGATTTCATGAGGCTGTCTCCCTTGAGGCTGCGATTGAACGCTTGCATAGCCTGGGGGTGGTGCGAAACCCGGGCGCGATGCGGCTTTACGCTTGGCTGCATCGCGCGCCCTCGACCGTCCAGGTGGGGACCTACAGGGCCGCGCCGGGCGAAAGCGCCGACGAGATCCTCAAGGGCCTTGCTCATCCGGTCCGCCAGTCGGTTCGGCTGCCGGAAACGAACTGGGCTCGCAGGAACGCGAACCTCCTCGAGAAGGACGACGTGACCACTGCGCGAGAGTATCTTGCCCTCGTGAACAACCCCGCGGAGTTCGAGGGCGAAGTAGGATTTCCTCTGCCTTCGAAGAGCCTCGAGGGCTATCTCTACCCGGACACCTACAACCTTCCGCCGCTGTTGGGGGCGAGGGCCGTGGTTCAGCGGCAGTTAAAAGCGTTTGAGACGAAGGTCTGGGAACGAATGGGTCACCCGTCCGACCTGAACCGGATCGTCACCATCGCGTCTCTAATCGAACTGGAAGCGGGCCGCGACGAAGACCGACCACAGATTGCCGGCGTGATCCAGAACCGCATCAAGAAGGGAATGCCGCTCCAACTCGATGCCAGTCTCATGTACGCTTTGGGCAAGTGGAGAAGGCTCCGATTCAAGGACTACAGAACGATCAAATCGCCCTACAATCTGTACCTGCATAAAGGACTGCCTCCGACTCCCATCTGCTCGCCCAGCGTCAAAAGCATCGAAGCAGCAATGAACCCCGCGCACAACGACTACCTGTTCTATGTGGCCCTCCCATCGGGCGAATCCTTGTTCTCCAAGACTTTTGAGGAGCATAAGAGAAAGATCAAACGGCGCATGAAGGCGATGAGCGACGTGGAAGACCTGCGCTGGCGGCAAGCGGACGCCGCAGGCGCGTCGGCGGAGGGTCTCCCCTGAGCCAGTGGCAAAGTGGAAGGTTTGAGAAGGAGCGGCTCTCGACGGTCTTTCGGCGCTTTGCTCCCGCACACTCGGCTGACAGCTTGGAGAGCATCGACCTTCATGCGTTGTGGGACGGGGGCAAGCGCCTGATCCTTTTGGACGTCGACAACACGCTGGTCCAATGGAAGCAGGAGAACTTCTCTGAGGAAGTCCTCGCCTGGCTTGCCAAGGCCAAGGGGCTGGGCTTCGAGCTCTGCATCCTCAGCAACACGCGTCGAGTCACCCGTCTCCACCGAATCAAAGAAAGACTCGGAGTCGAGGTGGTTCGAGGTCGGTTCAAGCCAAGCCGAAAAATGTATAGGCTTGCGCTTATGAAATTTAACAAGAGCCCGCACCAGGCGATCATGATCGGCGACCAGATGCTGACCGACGTGCTTGGCGCCAACCGATCGGGAATCGATGCGATCTGGGTCAAGCAGATCCATCACAAGGAGTTCGGGCCCACGGCCATCAATCGTTTCATCGAGCGGATGTTGACCAGCGTGATCTACAAAGTTTTGGTTCTGCCAGAGACGATGCACCCAGCGGGAGCCAGCCCGACGCTGGCGGCCGAAGTGACCCTGGTGGAGCAGGTTGTACGGTTCGGCATCGTCGGCGGCAGCTCCTTTATCATCGACTACGGGCTGACGTCGTTGCTTATGGGACTGTTTGGAGCGTCGCTTGGCTCCTTCCTGATCCACTCCGTACCCCTGCTCTTCAGCTGGGCTACGGCTCCTGCGAAAGCTGCCGCTCCAATCCTTGGCGGCATGGCGTCATTCGTTGCAATGTTCAACAGCTTCGTCTGGAACCGAGCGTGGACCTTTGAAGCTCATGGAAAGGGTCGCCGTTCGACCCAAATGGTCCGCTTCTATTTGGTTTCGATAGCGGGAGCCTGCCTCAACGCCGGTTTGTTCAGCGTTTTCTTTAGCCTGCTTCCCGGAAACCAGATGCTTCTCTCAAAGGCGCTTGCAGCCTTGATCATCGCGATCTGGAACTTCCTCGGTCAGCGATACTTTGCCTTCAAACCGAGGAGCAAGTGACGACGGCGGTTTCGTGGCGCGAAGCGCCCGAAGGGGACTTTGGCGTGATCGGCTTCCCCGTCAACCACTCTCTTTCGCCTCGGATGCACCAGGCGGCTTACGACGCTCTCGGACTTCCTTACTCGTACAGCGCAGTCGAAGTGCCTCCAGGGGAAGTGGTAGAGGCGCTTGACCGACTGCGGTCGATCGGCTACCGGGGGATCAATGTAACCGTGCCTCACAAGGAGGAGGCGCTCAGCTGGTCGGAACAAGAGGAACCTTTCGCCGCACGGGTCAGGGCCGCGAACACGCTTCGACTCGGAGACCGCTCATGCATCAACACCGATGCTCCCGGTTTCCTCGACACCCTGCTCGACTTACCGGTCTCCTCGAAATCGGTGCTGGTGCTTGGGGCCGGTGGCTCTGCGCGAGCTGTCGTCACGGCTCTGGCTCAGGAAGGTTGGGAAATCCGGATCTACAACCGGACTCAATCCAAGGCGCTCGAGCTGGCTGATTCGGTGGGCGCGGCGGCCGTCGAATCGCCCGATCCCGCAGGCTCCTCCGTGATCTTGAACACGACCTCCGCATCTTTGGGCGGCGAGGAGATTCCGATCGCCTGGGACCGTGCCAGTACCGGCGCCGTTGCTTACGATCTGATGTACTCTCGCGAGTCCACTCCC
>DASZPA010000369.1:0-4430 GCA_035550555.1 Fimbriimonas sp. | reverse complement strand
CTCTCCTAAGATTCTGCCGAGGCTTAGACGTCTATCGTTGGCTGCGTGTCGGGGGAATGCCTGACACTGAAATGGCGACTGTTATTGAATGCCGCTCCAGCCGTACTCTGCCTACCGTATGACGAAGTGGGTGACCATCGTGGCTGTGAGCATCGCGGCATTGCTGTCGATGCTTTGGGGATATCGCCGGTGGGTCTCGAGTGCCGCCGGAAAGCCTCAGTACAAGATCGCCAAGGTCAAGCAGGGGACGGTTCGGTTTACCGTCTCTGCCACAGGGACCATCCAGCCTTGGTCGACGGTCGACATCAAGTCGAAGGCCGGCGGAAAGATCGATCAGCTTCTGGTGGACGTGGGAACCTCCGTTAAGAAGGGCCAGATCGTGGCGCGGATCGATCCCACCGACTCGCTGCTGCCCTACAACCAGGCGAAGGCCAACACGCAGGCAGCGATTGCACGGAAAGAGCAGAACCAGGCAACCTACGACCTGACGCGGCTGCAAACCCCTATCGCCGTGGAGCAGGCCCAAGCCAACTTGAGCTCGGCGGTTGCGGCGGAGAAATCGGCAGCTGCCAAGCTGCGAACGGCGCTCGACCAGAGCGATTCTCAGCCCGCGCTCACCCGCTCGGCGATCGCACAGGCGAAAGCGAATTACGACGCAGTTCTCGAAGAGCGCCATCTGCTCGACTCCACTCAGACCCAAGAGCGGGCGACCGACCAGTCGCAGCTCGACCAGGCCACCGCCAATCTCCGGAACAACAAGGCGACCCTGACTCGAACGAGAGACCTTTACCTGCAAGGATTTATCGCGCCGCAGTCTGTAGACCAGGCTCAGATGGCCTATGACGTGAGCCGGGCACAGGTGACCAGTGCCCAAACAACCCTTTCGAGCCTCGACCACGCCCAGGCTGCTGCACGGCGAGGGTCCGATGCCAAGGTGGCGCAAGCCTTGGCTCAGTATCGAAACGCTCAGGCGTCGGCGGTCGACGTGAGTACGAGGGCCGACGCCGTCAAGCAAGCCCGTGCCGACTTGGAGCAGGCAAAGGCGCAGGTGGCGCAGATGCAGTCGCAATTGGCGCTTGCCCGAGCCAACACGCTGAACAACCGAATCCGCTCCTACGACATCGATACCGCCCAGGCTGAGATCGAAACGGCGCGAGCGTCTTATTCGAACGCCAAGGTCACGCTCGACCAAACCGTTGTGACGGCGCCCTCGGATGGGCTGATCCTTCAGAAATATGTGGATCAGGGCACCATCATCACGTCCGGCTTGTCGCTGAACTCCACAGGTTCGTCGCTGGTTCAGCTTGGAGACGTTTCGCGCCTTTATGTGGACGTTCAGGTGGATGAGACCGATATCGCTCACGTCGCCAAAGGGGAGCGGGTGAACATCTCGATGGAAGCGTTTCCAGGTGTGCCCTTCCGCGGAAAGGTGATCCTGGTCAATCCGGTTGCGCAGGTCGATCAGAACGTGACGACAGTCCATGTGCGAGTGGAGATCAACAACCAGCAGCGGTCTTTCAAATTGCTGAAGCCCAACATGAACGCGACCTGCGAGTTCATTCAGGCCGAGGCGCGGGATGTCATCTCGGTTCCCAGCGAGGCGGTGCACCAGGATCAGAGCGGGAGTTACGTCCAGATCGCCACCGGCGGAAAGGCCGCTCCGAACGATCCGACTCTCGGGCTGCCGGCGGATCCGAACCTGCTCGAGGGCGTCACCGTAACCCGACGCTCCGTCAAGACGGGCTTGGTTGGGAACGATTCGACTCAGATTCTGGAGGGACTCAGGTCTGGTGAACAGGTCATCTTACAGACGATTTCGGCAGCAAGCCGCCGGACTTCGACGCCCAGCAGCACCTCTTCACCGTTCGGCATGAGGCCTCCGGGAATGGGTGGCGGAGGGGCGAGGCGCTGATGGATTCGCCGGCTCCCAGCCGTCCTCCCACGCAAACGGTTGCGTCTCTATGGATCGGCTTTCAGGTGGCGACCAAGGGAGTGAGGGCGAACAAGCTTCGCTCCTTCCTCACGATCTTGGGTGTGATCATCGGCGTCGGGGCCGTGATCGTGGCGATCGCCATCGGGCAGGGCTCCCGCGAGGCGGTGACGGCGAGCATCCAGCGGCTCGGAACCAATGTCTTGACCGTGTTTCCCGGCCAGCAGCGGACCGGCGCCGTTGGGATGGGGTTCGGCAGCTCTCAGACGCTCACTTTGGCCGACGGAGACGCGATCCTCCAGGGCTGCCCCAGCATCGTGAGGGTGGACCCTCAAGTGAGCCGGAACGTCCAGTTCAAGCACGAGAACAAGAACGAGAACGCGCAGGTGAACGGCGTCGGCATCGACTATCCGCTCGTGAGCAACCACCCGATCGCCTCTGGACGCTTCTTTACCAGCGCCGAGGATCGTGCCCGCGAGCGGCTGGCCGTGGTCGGAAGCACTCTGGCGACCAACCTGTTCGGGACGGACGACCCAGTTGGTCAGACGATCCAGGTCTCGGGGCAGAACTTTCGTGTGATTGGGCTGCTTTCGTCCAAAGGCGGCCAGGGATTTCGCAATCCGGACGATTCCGTCTACATTCCCGTTCGCACTGCCATGTACCGGCTGTTCGGAATCCAGTACGTGCAGAATCTGACCTGCCAGGCGCGATCGATGGACCTGATGGAGCGGGCCGAGAATGAGATCGGCAACCTGCTCTTGAAGCGGCACCGGGTTTCGCTTGCCAACCCGGACTTCATGATCTTCAACCAGGCGGACCTTGCGGCCGCACAGAACGAGCAGCAAGACACGTTCTCCGCCCTGATCACCTATCTGGCCGTCGTCTCGCTCGGCGTGGGAGGGATCGGCATCATGAACATCATGCTGGTCTCCGTGACCGAGCGGACTCACGAGATCGGCATTCGCAAGGCGGTCGGCGCCCGAAGGCGGGACGTGCTCACCCAGTTCATGCTGGAGGCGCTGATGCTCTCGGCCATCGGCGGTCTGCTGGGAGTCCTGGTAGGTATCAGCGGCGCGACGATCGTCGGGAAGGCCAACGGGTGGACCGTGTCGATCCAGCCCCAAACGGTTCTGCTCGCCTTCAGCTTTTCGGCGTTCGTGGGGGTCTTCTTCGGCTTCTACCCCGCCTTCAAGGCGTCCAAGCTCCACCCCATTGAGGCGCTGCGGTATGAGTAGCCCGCTGATCGAGATCCGGGACCTATGCAAGGTCTACAAGACTTCGGCGGTTGAGTTCCACGCCCTAAAGAACGTCAACCTGACCGTCGAGCACGGGGATTTCTTGGCGATCATGGGGCCGTCTGGCTCGGGTAAGTCGACCCTTATGAACGTTGTCGGCTGCCTGGACGTGCCGACTTCGGGCACGTACAAGCTGGATGGCGTGCGGTTGGATGAGCTGACCGACGACGAGCTTGCAACCGTGAGGGCTAGCAAGATCGGGTTCGTTTTTCAGTCTTTCAACTTGATCCCTCGCACGTCGGCCATCGAGAACATCGAGCTCCCGCGTCTCTACAGCCGCAACGGCTTCAAGCATCGGCGCGAAGATGCTCTGGCTCGGCTGGCCGAGGTTGGTTTGGAAGGGTGGGCGAACCACCTGCCCAGCGAGCTGTCCGGCGGCCAGCAGCAACGGGTCGCCATCGCCCGGTCCCTTATCAACGATCCGACGGTGATCCTGGCGGACGAGCCGACCGGCGCGCTCGATACGCGTTCCGGCGAGGAGATCATGGGGATCTTTCAGAAGCTGAACCGGCTGGGTAAGACGATCATCATCGTGACCCACGAGGCGGACATCGGCCGCCACGCCAAGCGGATCGTGAGGTTCAGGGACGGTCAGATCGTATCGGAAGAGAAGGTCGACCAACCGCTGCAAGCGGAAGCGCTTCTCACGTAGCGCGGCCTTTACTTCGGCGCTTTTCGAAGGTGATCGTCGATGTTGCGAATGGTCTTTGTCAAGGTGGCCCTCACCTTCACAAGGGCCGCTGCCGCATCTGGCGTCCCGATCCCGTACAAGGCCTCTAGGGCAAGGTCGCGCGACATTCCCGGCCCTCCAAGTGCGATCGACCCTAACACGTCGGTTGCCTCACTCCCATGTTGTCTCTCAAGAATCGTAATAATCGCCGGGTCGTCTTGAAAGGCGTGATGCTTGTAGTACGAGCAGATCCTCCGCGTTACCCGGCCGAGTTCCTCTGAAAATACACCCTCCATCACTGCGCGCGATAGAGCGTCTAGAGCCGCGCTACGAACAGGTCTTTCGGACGACGTCAGTAAACCGAGAAAGAATTCGGATCCGAGCTCATGCGCCTTCTTGGTCCCCCAAAAAGACAGGACAGAAGGGCGTGTTCGACCAAACCGTTTGTGTGTTGCAATGAAGACGATGGAGCGGGCAGTCAGCACCTTTGCGAGGTGCCGGTAGCGGAGCTCAAGTTTCGCGACCGCTTCTTTGT
>DASZPA010000368.1:0-15786 GCA_035550555.1 Fimbriimonas sp. | reverse complement strand
TCCCGGTTCAGAGCGAGCCACTCGGGACGAGCGTTCATGCTGGTGAGTGCCAGGGTCGTCGGGTGGTTCGAGAGATGTTCGGGAGGCAGGACGAAGTCGGTTGCCAGGCTCTTCAGAATCTCGCCACGTTCGGCGCGACCCTGCAAGGCGTGGCCAAGTTCCTCTTCCGAGCGAGTTGCGATCGTTTCCAGCTCCAAGGGTTCATCAAGAACCAGTAGATCTGTCTCTCGCAGCAAGTCGATGGCGCAGCCGGAATCTGGGTGAAGCAGGGGACGGTACAGATCGAGGCGGTCGAAGTAGATCTTCTCAAGGAGCGCCTCGGCGTCTTCCCGAACCGTTTCGTCCAGTCGCGCGGCGGCCTCCTCCTCCAACTGCGGCGCCTCGACTTCGACGGAGCGGAGCAGCATGTCGCGAAAGTCGGACTCGCCCGAGTACAGGGTTTCGCGGGACGGCGTGAGGTTCAGTTCTTTGATGGCTCCAATGGAACGCTGGGTGTTGGGATCGAATTTACGGATTGACTCGATTTCGTCGCCGAACAGCTCGATGCGGATCGGAAGCTCCTGGCCCGTCGCGTAGATGTCCAGGATTCCTCCGCGGCGGCTGAACTGGCCAGGGATGCGCACGGGTTCCTGGTGCTCATAGCCGAGATCGACCAAGCGGCGAAGCAGATCGTCAGGATCGATTTCCTGGCCCGGCGCGAGGCGTATGAATGCTGCCTCCAAGACTTCTTTCGGCAGGGTCCGCTCCAAAGCGGCCTGGGGAGAGGTCACGACAATCCACGGTTTGTCTTCGGTGAGCGCCCGTAGGGCGCCGAGGCGGTCCGAGAGGGCAATGTGCTCGGGGGTCGAATCCTCAAAAAGCGCCGAGCTGCCGCTTGGGAGCTGACAGATCGACGAAGGCGAAACGCCCGAGATTGCCAACTTTGCCTGCCAGGCGAGGGCCCTTTCGTAGTTCGCCGCGACGATGAGAACCTTTCGGGGATTCTTGAGATAGGCCGCGGCAAGCAGGAACGGGCGAGCCTCCTGGGCAATGGAATGCCAGGCTGTCGATCCTTCGAGATTCAGCGCGTCGTGCAGGTCATCCAGCCGACTGACGCGAAGCGCCCAATCCGCCGTTCGCATTGTCGTTAGTCTACCGTTTTCGACAGCCCAGGCCGCTTGGAAGCTTGATGAGCTACTGCCGCGTCTGGTCCGACGCGACCGATATCTGATCGATCCTGACCGTGAAGGCTGATTGCCCCTTGGGCCTCATGGCTCTGGCAACCACGGTGATCGCACCGCTGGAGTTCACATAGTTGGCAACGCTGGAGAGCGTCACCGTCGTTGTGGCGCTTCCTGAGAACGGCTGGGTTTGGAGAAGATCGAAGCTTCCGGTCTTGACGTTCTTCGCGAAGATCTGAAGGGAGATCGACGATGACGACACCTTGCCGTTGACGCTGACATAGAGGGGCGGCGCAACTTGGTCCGCGGGGAACGGGGCCGAGAAGCTGGCTTGGACGCCCGCGACGTTGTCGCCGTTCGAATTTTGGCTGGACTGGATGCTGTAGTAGTTGCCGTCGGCCTTCGCCAGCGACTGGGCGTTGCCCGTAGCGGATGCTCCTTGGAACAGCTTGGCGGAGGTGACGTCGAAGGCGGCCGCAGCACCCATCGCAAAGAGGATCGAGTTGTTGATCGCGTAGCATGTGCCGTCTGGGCCGATCGCCGTGGACGTATAGGCCTCACCGGTGGCGGGTTGCAGGTTCAGCCCTTCCGTGAGCTTGTTGTCGGAGAAGCTCCAGCGGTAGCAGTGACCGTCCTCAGAGTTGATGATGGCGGCTCGTCCGAAGAGGTCGATGGCGGCAGAGTTGATACACCATTCGCGAACGGCCCCCGGCAGGCCCGTCTCTTGGTCAGGAGTCACGCCTACCACGGTAAGAACCTCGTTCATGGTTGGAATGCCGGTCTGCCGATCATGCGTCTGATCGTCGGCCGTCGGATCGAGCACGGCGACCTTGTTCTTGCCGTCGCCGGAACCGAGAGCATAGTTGTTGTACTTGCAGAGGAGCAGGTAAGGAGCGGCGCCGGTATAGCTTGGAACGATTCCTGCAGGTACCACGGAAGGCGTGTCATCCCAGCCGAAAGCCCCGACAGGGAAGCGCTTGCCATGGGAATCTGTCTGATTCAGGTCCTTGTCAAACTGAAGCATCCAGCCATGGCTCTCTCGCCAGAAGTAGCCGAACACTCCCATGAAGACATGCCCGTCCGGTCCCACCATCGGCGCTGCTGAGGACTCGTTGATCAACCCGGCGCCACCATTCACCGAAGGGTCGTCCAAATGGACGGCCGCTTGCTCGGCCAGAGTCGCCGAATCCAGCTTCACCAGGAAGTTGTTGCCCAGAGAGCCGTCGACCAGAGCAAAGTAGACGGACGAGCCATCCATGCTGAGTACCGGCGCAGCGTTCAGAGCCGGCCGCACCAACGCGCTGGAGACGCCAAGACTTGAAACTGAGCGAAACGCAACGCCGCCGCCGGTCGTGATTCTCGCCACGCCTCCTGTTCCCAGAACGGTCGCCACCGAGGAGGGCAAGCTACCCAGGACGGCATAGCCAAACCAGACGTCCCCGTTCGCGTCGCCCGTGAGCGGCGTGCAGATCTTGATGTTGGCGAACGAGGCAGGGTCGGCCGCGTAGTTCGCGTACCCGGAATAGAAACAGACCCGTGTCAACGGCGAACCCGCGCCGTCTCCGTTCGCGCGAATCATCACGGTCCCTCCGCCTGCAGCGGCCGCAACCGAGTTACTGCCGGTGATGCACAAGGGAAAGACGGAGGTCCAGTCGCTGGGATAGACGACGGGAGCCGAGTAGTCCGTGTTCAAGAACCATCTCTGCAAGCCATTCCTTCCGTTGCGGCCCACAACCCGCCAGTTGTCGTAATTCGGCGCGCCGTTGACCTGGGTCGTGTACCGATACGAGTGGATGACCGTGCTGTTTGAGGTGATGACCGGGCTGGCGTAGTGAATGAGCACCTCGTCGCCGTAATAGGCCCGGTTGTCGTCCAAGGGAGCCGACCACAAGACTCTCTGAAGGGGAGCCGCTGGAACGGAGGCGTTCGCCTGATGCTGCGAGTTTCCGCCGTAATTGGTCCAAGCGTGTGGGGAAAGCTGCCCTGCTCCGGCTCCCAAACTCAACAACGAAGCGGCCAAACCAAAAGAACTCATGGCTTTCCAGTATAAGCGGGATTCATGAGCCCGCGGTTTAGCCGTCGGCCGATGGCGAGCGGTAGGCTGGGGCCATGGCAAGGGCGCTATCTGAACGTCTTCTCCACGAGTTGACCTCGATTCGCGAAGAACTGAAACATGAGCTGGAGCGCGTGAGCGACGCCGAGCTGGATTGGGCGCCCAGCGAAGGGATGAAGAGCTATCGAGCCCAGATCCAAGAGATCGGCGCGATGACCGCCGAGACCACCACCGTCTTGACCGAGGGGCGGATTCCCTCCTGGGAAGAGGCGGAGGCGAAGGTTCGCGGCGAGTCCGTAGCCGAGCTGGTGGCCAGCCTGGATGAGACCCTCGCCACGCTGCTTTCACACCTCAGGGCCGGCTTTTGCGAAGAGCCGATTGCGATTCCCGAGGAGTGGGAAGCGTTCTTTGGGACGGCGATCCTGGAGCCTGAGGAACTGGTCCGCTGGATTGCGAGACACGAGTATTACCACCTTGGCCAGATCGTCACCTACAACTGGATTCGTGGAAAGAACCCGTACAAGCCCTAGCGTCAAGCCCACGATGCGGCGCGCAGTGCCTCGATCTTGGGTTTTCGGCTCTCCGGGCTATCAAGACTGAAACTGCGGACGTCTCCAAGCTGATGCCTGGCAAAGGCCTCCATGTCGGCGATCGCCTTCCTTAGCGCGTCGTCTGGGTCGATGAAGCTGTTCCAGACGATCGAGGAAGTGGCGAGGTCGTACTCCCAGACCCCGACGATCCTTCCACGGTCGATCATCAGATTGAGGCTCATCTCGTCCCGGCTCGGTTGATAGAAGCCCCCGGAACCCTGCATCAAGGGGCGCCTCATGTCGTCCTCATCCGCAAATGTGGAAATGTCCTGGCGAGCCAACACCAAGTTGGCCAGACCTCCAATGAGCCTATAGACCGGCTCCCCGGGAATTTGGAACGCGTGAAAGGCGGCCAGATCCTCCGGCAGCAGTAGCTGCTCCGAATCCTCCCACGCCGAAACCAGCCCGAGCGATTCGGTTGCCTCACGTACACCCTTTTGGCTGAGCGCGGCGAAGTTTCCGAACTGTTTCAGAGTCGCCGGTCCGTTCCATTTGAAGTACCTGCGAGCCAACAGTGCGTGAGCCTGCTCGGGGGTGAGCGATGGTTCCTCGAGCGGGCCGTTCTTCCACAGCGCGTAGGCGTAACGCTGTGAGTCGAAGCGGCCGTTCACGGGCCGCCGGACGATCTTGCCCTTCACCTGAAGCTCCGCGATCGCGAGTGGAAGGGTGGTCGTAAGACCCTTCTTCTTGCCTTCGTCTCCCAGGCTGCGAGAGGCGTCTCCCACCTTCTTCTTGATTCCAGCCGGATCGTCGGCTCCGCTCTCGAGCGCCTCCACGATCCTTTTCTCCAGGTGCTCGATTTCTTCGGCTGTGACGCCGAGCTTCTTGGCAGTCGTCCATTCCGTCGAGTTCTGGAGGCGGCGCGCCACGACCAGTGCCAGTTCGAAGTCCGAACGGGCAACCACGTAGGTGCATGAGCGGGCGGACGGAAGCTCGGAGAGCGAGAGCTCCTCGGCGGCGCGGTCGGCGTCTTCTCGAGAGGCGCCCGCCCGGGAGAACAGGGTGAGGTAGGGGTTTGCGCCCCCTACCGACCTCGCCCAACCGATCTGTTCGAACACGCTTTCGGGCGACTGGCCCTCGAGCTCTCCGAGCAGACCTTGACGATGGGCGTACCATGCCCGCAGCTTGGCCCTGTCCATTTGCTATCTGATTGCATCTGAGCGTAGCACAGGTTCCCGGCGAGCGAGGCTAGCGGCGGCCGATTCGCAATTTTCGAGAAATCCAGGCGCTATAGAAACGCGGATCCACGATCGACGAAACGCTCCAGGATGGTGTTCAGTTGACGCAACTCCAGGAGGAGCTCCGACTGAAATGCTCCGTCCCGCTCCGCTATGGTTTTGGCCCTCTCCGTCGACTCTTTGAGTCTTTCTTCGGAGGCCATCCGGTCTTGTTGGGATTGTTCCACACGCTCTTTGAGCTTTTCAAAGTGGTCCCCTCCCCAGCGTGAACGGTATTCCTCCATGCTCTTCTGCGCCTCTTCCTGGCGGGCGGCTGCCATTTCGTTCCGAGTCCGGAGCTGGTCGGCAATCTCTTTCAGCAGGGCTTTCGTTTCCTCATCCATAGGCGAAAGTATAAGACGGGTTGGACTCGCCATAATCCACGCGGAGCTAGAGATGAAGATCGGAATTTTCACCGCACTGTTTGGGGACAAGTCGCGCGAAGAAGCGCTGGACGTTATCAAGGCCGAGGGGATTACTGCGGTCGAATTCGGCGCAGGCGCCTATCCGGGAGCCGCCCACTTGGGAGGTTCTCACGAAGCGGTGGAGAAGCTGATCGAGAGCAAGGCCGAGCGCGACAGGCTCATGAAGGACGTGGAGAGCCGAGGGCTCATGATCTCGGCCATTTCCTGCCACGGCAACCCGATCCATCCAGTGAAAAGCGTCGCGGAGGATCACCACCGAGCATTCGTGAACAGCGTGAAGCTCGCGTCGGCATTGGGGATTCCCTGCGTCAACGGGTTCAGCGGTTGCCCCGGTGACGGACCCAACGCCGTCAACACGAACTGGGTGACCTGCGCGTGGCCGGATGAGTATCGGGACATTCTGGAATGGCAGTGGAATTCGGTCGTGATCCCTTACTGGAAAGAGCAGGCGAAATTCCTCGACGCCAACAAGGTGAAGTTCTGTATCGAGATGCATCCGGGCTTCGTTTGCTACTCGAACGACACGCTGCTGAAGCTGCGAAACGCCGCCGGCGACGCGATCGGAGCCAACTTCGACCCCTCGCACCTATGGTGGCAGGGAATCGACCCCATCGCGGCCGCTCGGGAGTTAGCCCAAGAAGGGGCGCTGTACCACGTCCACGCCAAGGACACCAAGATCGACCCTTACAACAGCGGCCGAAACGGCAATCTGGATACGAAGTCTTACGGCGATATCACCGAGCGCTCGTGGGTCTTCAGGTCGGTCGGGTACGGGCACGGAATCGAGTGGTGGAAGGATTTCTGCTCGACACTGAGAGCGTTCGGCTATGACTACGTTCTCAGCATCGAGCATGAGGACGGGCTCATGAGCAGCATCGAGGGTCTGCGAAAAGCGCTCAGCGTGCTCAAAGAGGCGGTTATTTTCGAAGACGCGGGCAAGATGTTCTGGGCTCGCGACTAGCCCCATGGGCCTTGCGGGACCGGATTAGGTACCCGCAAGGCGCCCTCCCGCCGGTATACTGGTCAATCTGGCTTTCCATGCCAGGAGGCGTCTAGACGTTGCGGTCCCAAAGCTACATCTTCCTTATTGTTGTAATAGTCCTTGGCTTGCTCTCCGGTTTCGGATTTGCGAAGCTCAAAGCCCACTACGGTCTCGACGTTCAAGGCGGCATTCGGCTCACCTATCGAATGGACCTCACGAAGGTCAAGCCGGATCAGCAGAAGAACCCTAAAGAGATCCAGACAAAGCTCATCAACATCCTTACCAGCCGCGCCGCCGGAGCGCTCGGCGTTGTGGAGCCGATCATCACGGCGAAAGGCGACGATCAGATCGTCGTCGATCTGCCGGGCTTGACCAACGTTCAGCAGGCTGAAGATGTGATGGGTTCAAGCGCCCGAGTTGAGTTCTACTGGGCCAAAACCGTTTCGACGGAGCTCGAGCCGAACCGGCCGTACACATTCTCCGAAAGCAACGACCCCCATTTGCCGGGCATCGATTTTCACGAGAAGATCGGCGGCAAGACGATCACACCCAAGGACCCGCAATACAAGGACATTATCAAGGGCTGGGACCTGATCTTGGCCGGAGACGAGCTTCAAAGTGCCGACCCGGTCAACATCAACGGGAATTACGACCCGGAGCTTCACTTCTCGCAGTCGGGCTCTCAAAAGATGCAGGATTGGAGCCGCCGGCATATCAACAAGCGGGAAAACCTTGCGGCCGTTTTGGATAACGTGGTGCTGAGCATCGCCTATGTAAAGGATGGCGAGATCCTCAGCGACAGCGCGACCATCGAAGGGAAGTTTCCAGACGGGTACGTTACGAAGCTTTGCAGCATGCTGAACTCCGGCGCGCTGCCGGTGAACTTGGATCTGCTCGGTTCGCAGAGTCTGGACCCGTCGTTGGGTTCTTACGCCCTGCAAAAGATGGTGACGGCCGGCCTGATCGCCTTTGGCCTGATCGCTCTGTTCCTCATTGGCTATTACGCGTTCCCAGGGTTTGTGGCGGTGTTGGCGCTCAGCCTTTACGTTCTTTTCACGCTAACCGTCTTGAAGGTTGCGGGCGCCACGTTCAGCTTGGCGGGCATCGCGGGCTTCATCCTGTCGGTCGGAATGGCCGTCGACGCCAACATTTTGGTGTTTGAACGTTTCAAGGAGGAGATACGGTCCGGTAAACCCCTTCCCAGTGCCCTCGAGCTGGGATTCCGGCGTGCCCTCTCCGCCATCTTCGACTCGAACGCCTGTACGATCATCACGTCTCTTGTGCTCGTCGACTTGGGCACGGGACCGGTGAAAGGCTTCGCGACCACCCTCGTGATCGGTGTTCTGGTTTCGCTGTTCACCGCCGTCGCCGTGACGCGGTCGCTTCTGATCTTCTTCGTCGGATCGGGCATCGCAGTCAATCCAAAGCTCTATGCGGTCGATCGAAACTGGTTCGGCGCGGAAAAGCGTGGGGAGTCTCTTCACGTCGTTCAGAAGTCGATGCGATGGTTCCTGATTTCCGGAATCACCATCGTGGTCTCGATTCCGTTCTTCTTCCTTGGCGGGTTCCGTCAGAACGTGGAGCTTCAGGGCGGTTTCCAGGCCAGCTACGCAATTAGCGATACTTCGATCTCTTCCGACGCCATCCAGCACAACTTGGAGGCGGCGAATCTGCGCGGAGGGAACGTGCAGTTTGCCAACATCGCGGCGGAGGGCGCAGTGCCGGCTCATCGCGAGGTCGATATCTCTCTCCCGCCTCAGGCAAGCATTTCGAACAACAAAGACGAAGACAACAAGACGTTTATTGCGAAGAGCGCCGGAATCGATTCGATGCTGCTTGCCAATACGACGCCTGGCTTTCAGAAGATCGGCCCGCAGCTTCAGGAGGAGACTCGCAACAACGCGATCCTCGGCGTGCTCCTCAGCGCCGGTCTTATCATCGTGTACTTGGCGATCCGGTTCGGAACGGGATTCGGCGGATTTATGGCCGGTCTGCGGTTCGGCGTCTCGGCTATCGGAGCCCTACTTCACGACATCTTGGTCGTGTTCGGAACCGCCGCCATCGTCGGTTTCTTGTTCCACTGGGAGGTCAGCGCGCTCTTCCTGACGGCGATGCTGACGATGATCGGCTTCTCGGTGCACGATACGATTGTCATCTTCGACCGAATTCGAGAGAACCTGCGGCGCTCGAAGAAGACGGAAGAGTTTGGGGACCTGATGAACCGCTCGATCACCCAGTCGTTCGCTCGTTCAATCAATACGTCTGGCACGGTCATTGTCACGCTCATGATCCTGCTGTTCTTTGGAACCGCGACCAACGAGCTCAAGTTCTTTGTGGCGTCGATGCTCATCGGCATCATCTCGGGAACGTACTCCTCGATCTACAACGCATCGCCGATTCTCTATCTCTGGGACAAGGCGATTGCGAAGAAGAAGGGCCCGCAGAGCAGCCTGGTTGGCATGGTAGCGGCGGAGATGGCTCGCAATCGGACGATCACCACGCAAGCGGCCACCCAGACCGCTGTGCCCACGTCGCCTGACGGGACGCGGACATACGGCCAGGTGCGCCGCAGGGCGAACGAGCCGAAGCGCGGCATCGAGATCGAAGACGAAGACTAGTCGCCCGTCGGCACCACTCCGGCACCCTCTACCATGAGCAGCACGGTGCGGACGGGCGCCTTGGGAAAGTGCATGACGCCTCTCGGCACCACGTAGGCTTGTCCAGGCGCCAAGTCGACGGTTCGGTCCTCCATCTCGATGATCCACCGGCCTTCGACCACATAGAAGAACTCGTCCTGGTCGTCGTGTTTGTGCCAGTGGAACTCGCCGTGAACGATTCCGAGCCGCACCACGCAGTCGTTGACGTTACACAGCGTCTGATTGAACCAGGGTTGGTTTTCCCGCGCCAACGCCGGAATGTCGATCAGCTGGAGCGGCTGGAACTTGGCATCGAGATGGATCGAATAGCTCATGGTTTCGATTCTGCCCGAGAAAATGTGGTGAAATGATCGTCCCATGAACTCCCCGATCCTCATCGATATTCCCGAAGAGCTTCGGGGCGAGAAAGTGCTGGTGCGGCCCTACCGTCCTGGAGATGGCGCGGATCTAAACGAGGCGATCGC
Organism: Fimbriimonas sp.; assembly: GCA_035550555.1. Lineage (GTDB taxonomy): Bacteria > Armatimonadota > Fimbriimonadia > Fimbriimonadales > Fimbriimonadaceae > Fimbriimonas. Next base: position 6,238 of record DASZPA010000368.1, on the reverse strand, counting down.
GAGCTCGCGGGATCACCTGAAGACCTGGATGCCGTTCGCACACGATCATCAGACGGTGGAGGAGTCGGAAGAACTTGTGCGGCGGTTCCGTGCAAAGTGGATTCTGCGGGAAGACTTTGCCTACGCCTATTGGAGCCTTGAGACCGGGGAGCTCTTGGGCAGCTCGGGCCTACACCGCATCGACTGGGACGTTCGGAAGTTCGAGATCGGCTACTGGATTCGGGCTTCCGCCGAAGGGAAGGGGTACGTCACGGATCTGGTTCGCGTGCTTTGCCGCTTGGCGTTCGACACTTTGGAAGCGAACCGCGTTTTCATCCGCTGCGGGGTAGAGAACAAGCGAAGCGCGGCCGTTCCGGAACGTGTTGGATTCGAACTCGAGGGCGTCTTGAGAAACGACGGAAAGAAGCCGGACGGGACGCTGTTCGATATGATGGTTTGGGGAATGACTCGAGAGCGGTGGTTTAGCCTCCGCTCCCCGTAGTCGAGCCGCTGGTTCCCGACCCGGTTGTGCCGGCTCCCGTCGTGGCGAAGCCATCCGTCGCGCTGCCCGTCGTGCTCCATCCGTTGGTTACGCTGCCCGTCGTTCCCGCGCTTGTCGTGCCCGCGTCGGTGGCGCCGCCGTTCGTCGCGGAACCATCGGTCATGCTGCCCTCGGTGCCCACGCCAGTGGTTCCCGCGCCGTTGGTGGCGGTCCCGTTGGTAGCCGAGCCGTTTGTCACGCTGCCCTCGGTTCCTATTCCCGTCACTCCTCCATCGGTGACCGATCCGGTTCCCGTGGCCGTGGTCGCTCCGCCCGAACCTGCCGATGCACTCGTGTTTCCGCCCGTCCCTGTCGCCGTAGAGCCTGAGCTGTTATCCGAGACGTTCTTGAGAGCCTGGGCCTTCGATCCTGACCCACCGCAGCCCACGATCCAGAGAGCCAGGGAGCACGGAACGATCGCCGTCCAAAACCTGGGGTTACGAACGAGACTTGAAAGCTTCATGACTTGTCCACCATTTTGCAGCATTGGCTGATCATTTGGGCTGTCTTGTGATGAGGCGGTTGTCGCCTCCCGATTCGTAGCGGAGCTTCAGGTACAGGGCGCCCTGCACGACGGGGTCGGTGACGACGGGGTTCACGACCTTGTCAAAGCTCTTTGCCGGGATGGCGTTGTAGTAGAACGTGCGCATCTTTCGCGCGCCGTGGATCACATAGTTCTGCATGTTCCAACCCGGGTTCACGTTATCGCCTTCCGCTGCTTGGTAGGAGTTGTACATCTCCGTCGGATAGAAGACGTTGAATTTGTCGGCGTAGATTTGGGGCGCCGTTCGGAAGCCGACGCCAAACAAGCGCCTGTAATCCTTTCGCTTCTGGGCGATGACCTGCCCGGCGGCTTCCATCAGTCTCGCCTTTATGGTGGATAGGTCGGAGAGGACGTAATCGACCTTGATCAGATCGAAGATGTTGTCCTTCGCTGCCAAAGCAATCAGGGAGTCGACCTCTGCCTGGGAACGGCACTTGACGGAAAGGTTCTCTTTCAGCTCAAACCCGACCACACGCTCGGTTGCCACCTGCCTGTCGACCTGGAATTCGTAGATGCGGTTTTGGGAAACGAAGTCGGCGGAGATCCGGTTCTCTTTTACGCCAGCTTGGTGAAGGCTTGTTTTGAACGCCGCAAGCTTCTCATGGACCTTGGCTCGTGCGTCGGCAAGGGTCTTGCCTTCCTCACTGATCCCGAACACGGCCACATAAGTGTCGGCGTGGATGTTGATCATCACCGATGCGTCCAGGAACACACTGTTGAGGGTCGGCGGAACCTCCTGGTCTGACAAGTTTCGTTCCTGGCGAAGGAAGTCCTCCGGCCCGCCTTGCCGCTGACCGTAGACCGCCCCGCCAGCAATCTGAGCCGATGAAACGGCGGCCACTGCCGCCACGGCGCCACAGGCAATCCCACGCCAAATTCCCAACCTCAACATGCACGTTGAGACGCGGGAGGCTCTTACGACGTTACGTGAACTTTCACGCGCCGATCCCTTTCCGGCACCGCCTTCGGGGCGCCGGGATCGTGGTCGTCGACCGACCCCGGGTCTTCGACCCGCGGCTAAGCTCTCGAGAGCCCTTCGGGCTCAGGGGGTGCCTGTTGCCGGTTGGAATGCAGATTCGTCCGCCCATTCCACAGAGATGATCATCCCAAATTGCCGTGAGCGACCGGCGCGGTTACTCGCTGGTTCACCTTAACTGGCACCGCCTTCGTGGGTGCAGTAACAATTGTCGATCCCGAACGGGTCCCCTTGCCCTCCAAACCTTGATATCTTTGAAGGTCAAACCAGTCGATCCACCGACAACTGAACGGCTTCGGTGAGCCGAGCCCGGAGAGCTCTCGAGACCTTAGCCGCGGGTCGAAGACCCGGGGTTCGCTGGCCCGACCATGTTCCCGCATCCCGGAGGGATGCTAGAACCCTCACTCAAAATACCGAACGTCATATTCGATCCCGCATTCCGCCAGGAGGTTTCGAAGCTCGTCGGAGGACGAGAGTCGCTTGTGATGATCTTCCTGGTTCGCGATGTAGGCAACGGTCCTTTCCACAGCGGCTGGGCTCACGGAGAACGCTCCGTATCCTTCCTGCCAGCCGAAGCCGTCGAACCGTTCCTTGGCCCAAGCGTTCGAGGCCTTCTTGATCTCGCGGACGATTTCGCCCACGGCATGCGTTCCCCGTAGGCCGACGAGAACGTGGACGTGATCCTCTACACCGCCCACCATCTCCGGTTTCGCTCCCAGGCCACGAATCGTCCCGCCGATGTAAGCATGAAGCTCCTTGCGCCAAGCAACATCGATCATCGGCGCACGGCCTCTTGTCGCAAACACGATATGCACATTCAAAGCCAGATAGGTGGATGCCACGCCGACGATTCTGGCACCGCCTTCGGGGTGCGGGGATCGTGGTCGTCGACCGACCCCGGGTCTTCGACCCGCGGCTAGATTCTCGAGAGCCCTTCGGGCTCGGATAGCATCCATTGCTCCTGGTCCGATGGACCCTTCCGCACGACCGGCAATCAAATCCAGCCGGAGAGCTGCCGGGCATGGCCACTACCGAATTCGGCCGTGGTTGGCGATCAGTCTTTGGCCCGCGCCCAAGATCTTGGGAGCCCTCCGGGCTCGGATTTTGTCTGTTGCTGGTTGGGTCCGAGGGTTCATTCCATGCCGATGTATTCATCGCAAGCTAGCCGAGAGACTGCCGGGAAGCGCCTGGGAGGCGGCAAGACCTTGGTGAAGCGGCGCGGGTACCATTAACTGATCCGGCAACCGCTTCGCCGAAGACGCCCCCGGATCGAGGGCAAGCTTGAACCGCTATCTTCTTTTGAGCGACGGAACCGTCTACGAGGGGAGGCCCCTCGGCGCCTCGGGACAGACCGTGGGCGAGGTCGTTTTCAACACTGGAATGACCGGTTATCAGGAGATCCTGAGCGATCCCAGCTACGCCGGCCAGATCGTGATGCTCACGTATCCGCTGATCGGCAACTACGGCATCAACGACGACGACTTCGAATCGGACCGCGTGCAGCCGACCGGGCTTGTGGTGCGCGAGGCGTGCGACGTACCTTCCAACTGGCGTGCGACCCGATCGCTCGACACCTTTCTGAAAGAGCGGAATCGAGTCGGCATTCAGGGAATCGACACTCGGGCGATCACCAAGCACATCCGCAGCGGCGGCGTGACGATGGGCGTGATAGCCGACGACCTCGACGTCGGCAAAGCGCTGCTCAACCACAGCAAGAGCTATGACGACTCGGATTTCGTGTACGACGTCACCACGGCCTCGGCCTATAAGTGGGGAAGGGAAGGTAAGGAGTCGCTTGCGGAGCCGGACGAGTCCGGGCGTCTGCGACTGGCAGTCTTGGATTGCGGGCTCAAGTACAACATCCTGCGCCGCTTCTATCGGGCCGGATGCAGTCCCATCGTGTTTCCCGCTTCGACCAGCGCCGAGGAGATTCTTTCGTGGAAGCCCGATGGCATTCTGCTATCACCTGGCCCTGGGGATCCTGCGAGGCTGGGTCCCGTGGTTGAAACGGTCCGCTCTTTGCTTGGGAAGAAACCGATGTTCGGGATCTGTTTGGGCAATCAGCTCCTGTGTCAAGCGATTGGAGGAAAGACCTTCAAGCTGAAGTTTGGTCACCGCGGCGCGAACCATCCCGTGAAGGACTTGGCCACGGGGAAGGTGACCATCACGTCGCAGAACCACGGCTACGCCGTCGATCCGGATTCTTTAAAGGGGACCGGCGCCGAGGTCACTCAGCTCAACCTGAACGACGGCACCGTGGAAGGCATCTCGGTCCCAAGAGCCGGGGCGGCCAGCATCCAGTACCACCCCGAGGCTGCTCCCGGCCCGTGGGACTCGCGCCCATACTTCACCGAGTTCGTCACGCAGATGTCCTTCGGGCGCTGAAGCTTCGCGGGCCACACTGAAAGCACGGAGCAGACCAGGCTAGTCGTAAAACTTGCCCTCGAAGACCGTCTCTGCCGGGCCGGTCATGAGCACCCGCCCATCTTCCACGTACTCGATATCGAGGTTCCCGCCAGGAAGCCGAATCTCAACCTTTCGGGCCGTACGGCCAGTCAAGAATCCTGCAACGCCAACGGCGCAGGCTCCCGTGCCGCACGCAAGAGTGATACCTGCGCCGCGTTCCCAAGTCCGCTGTAGGATCGTTTCCGAATCGAGGACCTGAGCGAAGTGAACGTTCGTGCGTCGAGGAAAGAGCGGGTGGTGCTCCAGCTTGGCGCCGATTTCCGCCACATTCACGGATGCCACGTCTTCGACAAAGATCACGACATGCGGGTTTCCCATCGAGACGGCCGTACCCCGATACCCCTCCGAAAGAGGCTGATCGATGAACATGGCCTCCGCAGGACCCGTCATCGGAATCTCGCCGCGGGTGAGACGCGCCGAACCCATGTCCACGCGAACCCGGCCATCGGCGGTAAACGCCAGGCTCAAGACTCCCGCGCCCGTCTCGACGTCCACGTTCGGTTCGTTGGTATGCCCGTGTTCTTGCAGCAGCTTCACCAAGCAGCGGATGCCGTTACCACACATCTCGCTCTCGGAGCCGTCCGGATTGAACATTCGCATCTGATAGGGCGCTCCCGCGCCTTTTTCAAGAAGGATCAATCCGTCGCCGCCGATCCCAAACCGCCTGTCGTTGACCGCACGGGAAATCTCGGCTAAATCGCCTTCAGGCAATCCGTCGCGCAAGACATCGACCACGACAAAATCGTTGCCGATGCCCTGCATCTTGGTAAACGGAATCATCTGCTATTCGTCGCGGCCTTCGTGCTCGTTGGCAGGCCGATAGGAACCGACCGGTTTGGCGGGCACAATGCTCGCGACGGCATGTTTGTAGACGAGCTGCGTCGGCTTGCCGGGAGTATCCAGCAGTACCGTAAACGCGTCGAACCCGCGCACCTGTCCCCTTAATTGCACGCTGTTCGTGAGATAGATCGTCACGCCTATCCCTTCTTTCCGAACCTGGTTCAGGAACATGTCCTGAAGGTTAATCGCCTTGCCCATCATAATCTCCTAACCACTAAAGCGATTCGATGAGCCCAACCGCCACGCTGACCATGTCGGGATCGTTCGAATCGAGATCCGTCAAATTCGGCTCGGAACGAAGCCACGTCCTCTGCCTCTTCGCATATCGACGGGTTTCTGCGATCGTTGTCGCAACAGCCCCCTCCAAGTCCGTTCGGCCCTCCAGGTACCGCGCCAACTCCGTGTATCCGATGGCCTCGAACCCGGGATCGCCCGGTCCATAGCCTTCATCGAGTAGGCGCTTTACTTCTTGGACCCAACCATTTTGCACCATTGAACGGGTACGGGCCTCAATACGTTCATTCAGAACCGAAATGTCTGCAGAAAGTCCCAATTTCATGCGGCGGAATGGCGGAAGCGCAACCTTGATCGAAGGTCTGCGGTCGAGCGTGCGTTCCAAAGCCCGGGTCACGCGAACCGGGTTTTTGAGGTCGACCGTTTCTTTTGACTGGGGCTCGCGGCTGAGGAGTTCAGCCACAAGCGCATCCAAGCCTTCCGTCCGAAGCCGTTCCGTGAGGTGCGATCTCAGCTCTGCGTCCGGGGCCGGCTTGAGGTCACCGTACTCTTCGAAGAGCGCTCTTATGTAGAGACCCGTGCCGCCGACGACAATCGCGGACCGGTTCGCCCGGTAGAGGTCATCCAGTTCTTTTTGGGCGCGCATGCAAAACTCGGC
>DASZPA010000367.1:0-4158 GCA_035550555.1 Fimbriimonas sp. | reverse complement strand
GACGTGAAAATGGAGCATGGTGTGATAGACCGTGAAGGCTTACCGTAAGTTACCGGCCTTTGCTTGTCAACCGAATCCGCTCAACGAGTCGAGTTTTTCCGTTGTCGTCAACACCAAACACAGCTAGGCGCGTCTTGTCTTGCTTGATAGTCCAGTTCAAGCCAAGCCCTGCAAGTGAACCGACCTCATTAGAGAGGTGCAAGGGAACAGATATGTGCCATTTACTTCGAACGGCGCCATCGGATCCATCCCTTAGCTCTAGGTAGTAACTCGATCTTACTGGCTTATGGTGTGACGCGCGCAAAAGACGGCTTTTCAATGTCACATCTCTAATCGACAGAAATGATTCCCTACCTTGGGTCACACCAACAATGTTCCCTGTGGCCCCGTACGGCAAGTGCCACAGGCGTCGTCCTGTACGCAAACTAACGGCCGTGTATCCGAATTGGGTCCACAGCTCATGCAGGAGACTGCGAACGTGGGCTGTATCTCCAGCTCCCAGGTTTGGTCCACCATCATCAAACAAGACACACTCATGCATAACCCAAATGTTCGAATTGAATGCGTTATTGTTTTTTGAAGCGATTTTCCAAAGAACTTTCCCCTGTCCGTTAATACAGCTTAGAGACCGGTTTGGGAGCGCCGCCAAAAACGTTTCGTCGGTCGCGGGGTAAAGATGCACCGCCCCCATCTCCTTCAAAACCCACTTTATATCATTCTTTGAACGTGCGATCAATTGACCGTGTTTTGCGGTAACAGACAAGCCGGCGGCCGACAAGTACAGCTGATCTAGTGCGACAGGTTGCGATGGATAGTAAACAGAGAAGAGAATCATACTAACTCTATGACTTGCCAAAACTATCTATCTAAATTCGCAATCGTTAGCCTCGGTTCGTCGTTGCTCTAACAAGAGTTTGAGAGGCATAAGTATTTAGAGCCGATGCTGCCATTTGCTCCTCAATCCTAAGCACGTCTATAACCTTCCCATTCCAATCATCATTGCCTTACCTACCTGCAGCTTTGACGGAAACACCGAAGCGTCCAGCCGAATTATTATGTCGAGTCTTTCACGAAGTGTCGCAGTCATCTCCCGGAGGGTGTGCCGATCGTACCCATGCCATCTGCGCACGAACCCCCCTTCAGGAGTGATCAACCAGTTGTCCAATCCCGCAATACTTGCATTGCGGTCTTGAAACAACAAATCATTTTGAGGATTGGAAAGAATTAGGAATTCTGCTTTATGCTGTCGGGCAAAACTGGTTATATAGCCTTTTCGTAAGTCATTCACGAGGCCAACTAAACGGACCTTACCTCCGAACCACCGATTTAGCATATTCATTCTAACGATGGAAAAGGGTTCCTTCTCACCAAAGAAGAACACGAAGAATATGGGCTTTCCATTTGCTAGTTGCTGAATGGTGTAAAGTTTCCCATCTGAAGCTCTGTATTTGAAACTTTCAAACTCCGGGTGGGCCCAACGCGTTTGGGCAAGGCAGCCGTGACTAACTTCGAACCTTAGCATGACTGCTCGAGGTTCTAGCGAATACGTATTAACATAAGGACACACCAGCATATATCTCGATTTAGGCGCATGTCTTGAAGATCGCCAAGGTTAACATCGCAAGGACTGTAGCGTCCACAGGTAGCTGCACTCCGTCCGCAAAGAACCTTAGTAGTTTGGCACGATCTGCTTCCAGCAATAGCAGCATAGTTTAGCTGGGATCACCACGTCGAGCTCTGACCGCTTGTATTGCACACTGCGGCGGCGCAAGCCACCTGCGGGTACAGGGGAACTGGAGCCGCCATCAACCTCGCCGGAAGGTATCCTCCAACAGCCGCTCCGCGACATGGAGATGGCGAGGAGACAATATGGAACAGTTTGCGACGCAGACGCGCTATGACGCGTCTCAGACCGAGAGCAAGTGGTATGCCCGCTGGGAAGAGGCTGGGCTGTTCGCCCCCGACGCCGACACCACCAAGCCGGTCTATTCGATCACGATTCCGCCCCCCAATATCACCGGAAGCCTGCACATGGGCCATGCGCTGGTCTACTCGTTACAGGACCTCCTGGGGAGATACGAGCGGCTAAAGGGCAAGCGAGTCCTCATCCTGCCCGGCCAAGACCACGCCGGCATCGCGACTCAGAGCGTGGTCGACAAGCAGCTGAGAAAAGAGGGCTCCAGCGCGGCGCAACTCGGGCGCGAAAAATTCGTCGAGCGCGTGTGGGAGTGGCGCAAAGAGTCGGGCGACACCATCCTCCATCAGTTCCGGACGCTCGGCTGCGCGTTCGACTGGTCGCGCCTGCGCTTCACTCTCGACGAGAAGTACGCCGAGGCGGTGCTCAAGGTGTTCATCGACTGGTTCGAGCGCGGCCTGATCTTCCGCGGCAAGCGCGTGGTGAACTGGGACCCCAAGCTGCAGACCAGCGTCTCCGACATCGAGACCCTGCGCGACGTGCGCAAGGGCAAGCTGTATCACATCCGCTACCCGTTCGAAGACGGCTCCGGCGAGGTGGTCATCGCCACCACTCGACCCGAAACGATGCTGGCCGACGTGGCCGTGGCGGTCCATCCGAGCGACTCCCGCTACAAGGGGCTCATCGGCAAGAACCTGATCCTGCCGCTTACCGGACGCAAAATCCCGCTCATCGAGGACATCTATCCCGACCCCGCGTTTGGAACCGGCGCCGTAAAGATCACCCCCGCGCACGACCCGAACGACTACCAAGTCGGCATGCGCCACGGCCTCGACATGCCGGTGATCCTCGACCCACAGGCGAGGATCAGCCTGGAAGGTCCGTACTTCGGCATGGACCGAAACGAGGCTCGCCGCGACATTGTGCGCGACCTGGAGGAGCAGGGCTTCCTGGTGAAGATCGAGGACCACGAAATCCCGATCATCATCAGCGACCGAAGCGGGGAAGTGATCGAGCCGCTGCTGAGCGAGCAGTGGTTCTGCGATCAGCCTGCGCTCGCCAAGCGGGTCATCGACGAGGTGAACCGCGACGAGGTCCAGTTCCACCCCGAGCGGTACAAGCGCATCTTCCTGGAGTGGATGGAGAACATCCGAGAGTGGTGCCTCAGCCGGCAGCTCTGGTGGGGCCACCGCATCCCGATCTATTACGCCGAGGACGGAACGCCCTTCGCCGCGCTGAGCTGGGACGAGGCGCAGCAGAAGGCGGGCGATAAGAAGATCGTGAGCCAGGACGACGACGTGCTCGACACCTGGTTCTCCAGCGGCCTCTGGCCTTTCGCCACCATGGGCTGGCCCGAAGAGACGGCCGACATGGCCGAGTTCTATCCTACACGCTGCCTGGTGACGGACCGCAACATCATCAACCTGTGGGTGGCCCGCATGACGATGATGAGCTACGACTTGGTCGACAAGAAGCCGTTCGCCGACGTGGCGATCTGTGCCACGGTGATGCGCGAGGACGGCCGCCGCATGAGCAAGAGTCTCGGCACGGGAATCGACCCGATGGAGGTCATCAGTAACATCGGCGCCGACGCGCTGCGCTGGACCCTCCTCAGCCAATCGGGCGAGAACCAAGAGCTCAAATACTCCGAGCGCAAGACCGAAGAGGCACGCAACTTCGCGAACAAGATCTGGAACGCGACCCGCTTCGTGCTGCTCAATGTCGACCAGTCACCAGCCAAGCCGGCCTCGCTCGACATCTCAGACCGCTGGCTGCTCAGCCGTCTCTACAAAACCGAGCAGATGGTCCGCGCGGCCTACGACGCGTACAACTTCCTCGACGGCTGCCAAGCCCTCTACCGGTTCTTCTGGAACGAGGTGTGCGACTGGTACCTAGAGATCTCGAAATCCCGCCTGCAAGACCCTGCGCGAAAGGAAACTCCTCAATGGGTGCTGCTCCAATGCTTCGACGCATTCCTCAAGATGCTCCACCCAGTGATGCCGCACCTCACCGAAGAGCTCTACGCAAACCTGCCACTCATCGATAAGGCGCCGTTCTTGATGAGCTCCTCATGGCTGGTGCTGCCCACCGAATACCTAGATGAGGCGTCGGAAGCCGCTGTCGAACGAGCTTTCGAAGTGACGGTCGCGCTGCGAGCGCTGCGAGCAGGCCTGGATCAAGCCGCGATGAAGAAGATCCCAGCCGCCTACTACGAGGGCGACCTCGGAGAAATCGCCGGCATC
>DASZPA010000366.1:0-4039 GCA_035550555.1 Fimbriimonas sp. | reverse complement strand
TCCATGTAGCCGGTTGCTAGATTCTCGGTGCCGGCATCCAACTCGTAACAATCGGTGCTCTTCATACCGGCAGGCAAATAGATGTTTTTTCGAACGTAGTCGTAGAAGCTTTCCCCTGAGACTTTCTCGATAATCAAACCTAGCAGGAGATAGCCATCGTTACTGTACTCGTACCGAGTTCCAGGCTCAAACTTGGGAGAGAATTGGTCGAAGGTAGGCAGATACTCCTTAAGAGTTCGGTATCCCCGCCTAAGGGCGCTAAGTGAGTGGCTTTCGAGTTCCCGAGGTGTGCGTGAGCAACTGATTGACCGTGACCTTCTTTGCGACGTCCGAGTTGGGATAGTCGGGCAAGAACTTACCGACCGTGTCTTCGAAGGAGAGCTTGCCTTGCTCGACAAGCTTCGCGATCGCGACGGCCGTAAACACCTTCCCGATGGAAGCTACGTTGAACTTCGTGTCGATCCTGTTCTTGATCCGCCAGGTGCGGCTTGCATAACCCACCGCTCTCTCGTAAATCGGCTTGCCGTCCCTCGCCACCAGAATCACTCCCGAAAACGCATCTTTGCCGGTTAGCCACGAAATAAGCGTGTCGGTCCGTCGGGCGATCTCTTCGTCGGAGAGCTTTACTCTCGGAAGAAGGTCGAGAGGAACCTCGGTATGGTGATAGCTGAAAGTTTCGAGCAGGCTAGGCGGCTCTTGCCCGACGGTGATCCGTACTTGTAACCAATAACCGGTGTCCTTAGACTGAAGAAGGGCGGAGATGGCGTAAGGCGACGATTCCGTGATCCTTCGTAACTCATACGATCCATCGTTTCGGCACAGGCTCAAGTCGGTATCGACCATCTCTTGGACGGATGCCTTGTTCTTTAAATGACCGGTGGCGAACTGCCTGATCGTTTCTTCGTGTCCCGATTGAAACGCGCTTAGCCATCCGCTAAACTGAACGCCTGCTGGCGTATTGGGCATTGCAGCGCTTAAGGCCGGTCCTGGGCGTTCTTGTGAAGCTGGCAGCGCTGGAGCTGATCCAGATGCAAGGCCAAGGAATACCGCCGAGACGCAAACGAGATGCAGACCAGATTTCCTCGATCGGACTTGCACCGGGCCAGTGTACGCTCCGACTGTTTGTCCGTCTTGTAAAGCCCTAACATTTTGCGCGCAGTTATCTTTGCACTCGACATTGCCTTCGGTACCGGGCAGGCGGCATTCCGGTCTGCCGCTTAAACGCTGTCGTAAAATGGCTTTGGTCGCTATATCCCAGGGAGATCGCAATCTCAGCCAATGAGTGAGGTGAGTTGGAAAGAGCGCGACAGGCCTCTTCCGTTCGCAGCCGCCGAACGTATTCGCCTACCGTGCATCGGTAATGCTGACGGAATGTGCGTGACAGGTGAACGGGGTGTACGCCGGCCTCACGCGCAATATCGTGCAGCGAGAATCCGTCGGAGTGGGTATCGCGAATGATTTCCTTGGCTCTCTTCAACCAACCGGGGACCTGCGACTCCAATCGCCCTTCAGACCTCCGGCAGGTGGAAGCCAGAAGCTCGAGCATAATTCCCTGGACAGCCAACGGGGAGTAAGAATCTGGATTCTTAAACTCGCGGTACAGACGAGAAGCCAAGAGGACTGTATCTCCAGATTGGAAGTCGGCTGGTGACCGAAGCGCCGCGGCGTTCTCCGGCACCTGTTCATACCATTGCGAGGGCAGCTCAATGCTGAGCACCCGAACCGTGATCTCGTCGTGAACCTCGGAGTGAACTTCGTCACTCGGATGATAGAGCAACGTCGCCGGCTTGCAATAACGCGTCTTGCGCCCATAATCCTCCGTGTACGTCCCCTGAAGCACAAGCCCGAAATACGCGGTTTCGTGGGAATGGCTGGGAATGGAATAAGAAGGGGAGTAGATCCACTCCGCCATCCGGACGCCACCGATCTCCCGGGCCGTTTGCTTTCTTCCAAAGAAACTCCCAGGTGAGAGCCTCGGCACCATGGTCTCAGTCTACAGGCTTTAGTTCATGCTTGTGAACGAGAGACCTGCGGCAACCAGGCATCTAACGTCCTGGAAATCTCCGACTCAACGTCCTTTTTGGACCGGCCTGAGCTCTTCTTCACCGAATAGCTGTGATCTGCACCCTCGATCCACTTCAAGTGCCAAACCTTCGGATCAAGATTTCCGGCGATCGAGTCCATGAGGTCCTTGGTGCAGAAAGGGTCCTCTCTGCCGTTGAGTTGAAGCGTCGGCGTCTGGATCTTCGGCAAATGGTCCTTTCGCAGCTTCTCGAGCTGCCCAGGGGGATGAAGCGGATACCCGAACAAGAGCAACCCATCCGCAGACTTCCCCTCAGCCTCGACCATCGATGCAACCCTGCCCCCCATCGAGTGTCCACCGATCACAAGTCGTTGAGGTTGGAGTTGCTGCCTTACCGACTCGATGACCGCCCGATAGGTTTGCATGAGGACCGGCATTCGATCCGGCATCGACCGTCCCTGAGCCCTGTACAGAAAGTTGAACCGCACCACCGAAGCACCAGCACCCTGGACCAAGCCGGCCAACCATTCCATCGTCTTGTTCTCCATATGGCTCCCCGCACCATGGGCGAGGATCACGACGGTGTCTCGCACCTCGTCGTCAGACAAGATCGGCGCTTCGGCGTCAAGAATTGGCACGGTCCATCGCATGCTTAGCTTCTACATACCAGATGGAGTGCTGGCAGCCGTAGCAGCAAGAAATCAATTCCGCTTCGCTAAAGTACCGGTCTCGCCCATGCGACGCAAAAGATCCAGTGAGGCCGATCGTATACTTGGTAGAGCAGAAGGGTGCTGCATGAAATATCTTATCGTGTTCGTCACCCTCGGCCTGACGGCTCTGGTGTGCGTCTTATTCTACCGGGGCGCCGGTTCTCACTCGAGCCCGCACTCGATCACTTCAAAAGAAGTGTTGGACTGGCTGCCACCGGAGACGCGCACCGTCATGGTGTCAGTGCAGCCAGGAAAAACGGATCGGTCCCCTGAGAATGCAAGTACAGGCTTGGCAGCCCTACTGCCACGTATGCCTCAGGTTGGTTTACCCGGGGGAATGCCCACCTTTGCCTACAATTTCTATGTCCATGGCGCATATGGCAATCGCCCTGCCAAGAACCTCGGACTGCTCCCCTTTAGCGGGTGCGATGTAGCTTCGATAGAGCCAGCCGCGTCTGAAGCGATCGAAGAGTATCTGAAGAAGGATTCTACGAAGCGCAGGTCCGTGCATGGACTGGAAACATACGTCCTAGAGGAAAACCAGGGAGGCACTCCGTGGACGCACTTCGCCTTGGTGAAAGACGGACTCTTCATCTGCGCCACGGACGAATCGTATCTGTCGAGCTTGCTGGACCGACGCGAAAAGCACGTCGCAGCCTCGATCGATCTGGGTGAGAAATCCGGCATTGCCCTGAATCTCGACAGCCCATTCTGGGCCTTTCACCGTATGGCCGACAAGCAAGAAGCCGCGGCCGAAGTTCAGGACCCGGCTGTCACCGAGGTGGCGGTGTATCTTTCAAAAGACAAAAGACAAGTGGGAGTCGTTTATTCCTCCAGCAGCAAAGTGAGCTACGATCGGCTGAAGACATGGTGGGCCGGCTATCTAAAGCAAGAGGGCGCTCCTTTACCAAAGCAATATGAACGATTGAGTCCCAGCCTCACGCGCATCGTTCTGGACGCCCAAGCGAGAAAGGGCGAGGTCGCGACGCTCGCTCTTCTTGTCGCCTTAGGCCACCCCGTGTTGATTTGATCCTGCGGAAGGCGACTGCGGACATCTGCCATGATCGACACCGTGCAGGCAAAGCCGCTCCTGATCGTTGACGGCGACAATCTCGCCCACCGGGCGTACCACTCGACGCCCAAGAGTGTCAAAGGCGCCGGCGAGCGGCCGATCAATGCGATCGTTGGGTTCTTTGGCATGCTCAACCGGATCTGGAACGAGGAGTCGGCGCGGGGGATCTTCGTCGCTTGGGACACGCTTGGCGTCGACACCTATCGCAACAAGCTGTGGCCTCCCTATCAAGGC